>JAOZLU010001115.1 GCA_029934695.1 Desulfobacterales bacterium
AAAAAGGTGCGACGCAGGGCTGATTTCAGGCCTCCCTTAAAAGCGTTATAATCAGCAAAAATCCTTGCAACCGGTCAGAATCTATGCTATAGAAAATTTACTGATTATAACGGATTTAGGGGAGCCGGGGGATTTATCCCTCGGCTTTTAAGCCGGCTGACAAAGGCCCGTGTCCATCTGTGGGAGAACTGGCAACATTCAACGACGGTGCCATGAAATCAGGAAAACGTAAGGCCATGATGACGCACCTGAACGCATGTCCGACCTGTTACAGTGACTGGCTGGCTCTGCCGCCACCACCGCACAGACCGGTATCTCCGTGGATGCGTTTTATATCAGCCATTGATAAAGCAACGATGGCCTGTTCAGCGTTTATAAAAGCGCATAAGATACGCCCGTTTTCCGGGCTTGTCCAGGCAGCGGCCGCCTGTTTCATCCTTGTGGCGGGTTCCGTTTATATTTATTATCAGTTTATTCAAATGCCTGATATGGCTGAACAGATCAGCAAATCTTACCAGACACCTTTTGTTCAGGAAATGAGGTTCAACCCTGCTGACACAAATAAAATTTTCATTCTCCCCTGGAATAAGCCCGTCCAGTCTTACGGCTTCGGAAGTTCAAACCGATATGCTCCGCCTTATCGGGCTTTCGGGGCAGGTCTGTGGGCTGGGAAACAGGAGCTGTCAGCAGAAAAAATGCCGGCTCATAAGCCTGATTTCCTGTCCCCAAGATGGCAGAATGCTACCATAAAGACGGAGGAATGGTCAGGAACCCCTTGTGCGATTTACTTCTCAATGGGGCGGTGGTGCTTTCTCCTGCGGAGCGTCTGCTTCTCCAGATCGGAAGTTCCGCCTGCTTTTTGGAAGCAGCAAAAATCTCTTTTGGAACAGATTCAGAATGATTTTGGAAAAAGTGCTGAGGAAATCGGAGCAGATGCCCGAATCGTAACTGACAGGCTCAGAAATGTCAAATCTGTTCTCGAAGATACGGAATGGAGAACTCCCGGTAAAAGACAACGCATAAAAATTGCCCGCGAACTCGGAACTCTCATGAATCGCCTGAGCCCGAGACGTGTGCCTCAGTGATTTTGAACCGCAGATTAGCGCAGATTAATGGGATTGGTCAATCTGCGGAATCTGTGAAATCTGCGGTTCAGATCATCAGGAAAGGAGCAGCTTATGACATCGGCCCGCCGATGACATACGCGCAGATGAAAATCCCGGGGTTGTAGGGTGGGTGGAGGAT
>JAOZLU010001116.1 GCA_029934695.1 Desulfobacterales bacterium
CCATCCTGTATGTGCTCTGAATTTTGCCGTATCCGGTATCTGAAGATCAGCATCCTCATTTCCCACAAATATCTGTTTATTTCATCCATCCTGCAATTCACCCTGCGCATATCCGTATCAAGCTCTTTCTCTGCCCATTCAAGTGACTCCGCCCTTTTTTCACCTTCCCAGATTTCCTGAAAGCTATATTTCCATATAAAAATTTTTCATCTCCGAGATAGGCACTGCAACCCCAGACATTTCCCCCCGCGTCAATATACGACCAGAAAGGAAGCGCAAGACAGTCCCACAATATACTCCGTTTATGAAAGCGAATTGATAAACTCATCCACACTGAGACCCGCCTGACGAATGACGGATCGTAAAAGACCGGGAGCAAGTTCACGATGATTCGGTATCGTCAGAGTAGGCCGATCTTCATGCCTGAGAATTACATGGCTTCCCGTCTGACGGGCAACTTTGTACCCAAGCCGCATAAAAGCCCTGACAGCTTTTTTTCCTGAAATATTTGCCAGCCTAACCAAGTGCAACCTCTTTAAGAAAACTCTCTGCAGGAAGAAAATATGATCTGTTTTCAAAGGCTTTTTCTTCTTCTACTTCCAGATAAGCTGTCATTGCCTCTCTGATATTCCTGTCAGCCTCCTCCAAAGTCTTCCCCTGACTCACACAGCCCGGCAAATCCAGGGCATCTGCAACATATCCCTGGTATTCGGAGTCATAATAGAAATAAACCTTATATGTCTTCATCCTGTTCACCCTTTAGACAAGCTTCATTTCTGATGATCAGCTCATATTTCATGTTTTTTTTGTGATCCTTCTGTAAACTTCTTTCCATGTGGCTCCCGCCTGAGGATCCCGACGATGTGCTTCCAGCCTTTCATCAATTATTTTCTTCTCTGCGCCAGTCAATTCCACTGCTTCCGCCCGGGCGGCAATTGTATCCCAGATTTCTTCCACCAACTGGATGCGTTCGGGTATTGACAATTCCAGAGTATCGGCAACTGTGATACTACTCATTCTTTCCATCCTCTTTTATCTAAATTAGTTATTAAGATAATAAAACTTTTTTGTTCTTCACTTCTGACAGACTTTTTTTTAGTTGGCCTCAGCCATTCCTTGCGAACATTTGGTCTTATTCACTCAAAATATATAAATTCATAATCGCCGGAATACCCGAAACGCTTATAAATCCATATCCACTCGGCCGTATCAAAAAACGACTCGCAGGTCAGTGCCCAGCACTG
>JAOZLU010000592.1 GCA_029934695.1 Desulfobacterales bacterium
TGTGCAGCTCCTCAGTCTGCTCACGGTTCCCCGCCGGACCGAGCGTGTAAATGTATCCGGAGATCAGATCGCCCGACGCATTCCGATTTTCAAGCTTTATGAGCCGGTTCAGCCGGTCATACATATACTCCGCAACGATTCCGTTCGGATACGTCACACTTTTCCTGTTTCCGACTTTGTCATAAGTATAGGCTGTCACGCCGCCGTCAGGATCGGTGACGGTCTTCAGTCGATTCAGAACATCATAAGTGTAGGTCGTCGTGCCTGACGGGACGGTCACGGAAGTCCTGTTTCCTGCGGCATCGTAAGCATAACTGATTACGGTTCCGTCGGGATTCGTGACCTCTTTCACCCGGTCTCTCAGATCATAAGCGTAAGCCGTCGTGCCTCTGCTGTCGGTCACGGTTTCCCGCTGACCTGTCGGCGTGTATGTGAATGACACCACGGATCCGTCAGGATACGTCTTTCTGACAGGACGGTTGTTCACATCATACGCATAAACGATTTTGTCGTCGTTGAAATCCGTCTTCTCTGTGACGTTCCCGTTCGGGTCATGCACAAAGCTTTCCGACATGCCGAGGGGCAACGTCCGCTCCGTCACTCTTCCGAGATTGTCGTACTCCCATTCGGTCGTGTTGGCGTTCGGATCCGTCTGAAATCGTCTGTTCCCGACCTCGTCGTAGCCGTGGGATGTTCTGAATTCCGCACTTTCGGCGACCTGAATCACGTCTTTCAGGCGGCCCGACGCTTCATATTCAAACCTCGTGACCTTCCCGCCCTGGTCCGTGTCCGAGGTTTTCTGGCCGCAGCGTTTATCATGTTTTGTGAGAACTGATCAGTTTGTTCAGCCCATCAACAAGTGAATGAGGATCAAATATGCTGTGAGATTCGTTCTTCGGTATGAAAAAAATCTTCTTACCGAATTTCGACGGAGAAGAGAGCGTTATCATAATGAGTTCAGGTGGGACTCTCATGGGATATGTCTGCCTTACAAGCAGGACATCCGAAAGCGGAATACGAATCTCTCTCTTCCGATAGTCGGAGACATACAGAAAGGATTCATCCACACTGACCCTTTTCAGACAGGCACATCTGTAGGCATGATGGTAACACATGAATATACAAATGATGAATATCCATCCCTGGATATCCTCCGACAAAGAAATAATACTTTCAGAATCATAAAAAGTGATATCCATGAAAATAAGATATCCCAAAGCCCCATATATAAAAACAGGCAAGACAAATTTCTGCTCCATACTCGAATCAGATGAAATGTTTTTTTTCATAATGAACGAAGATAAGCACCTGGTCAAAAGTTGTAGAAACTTACGGCCGGGTACTTAGGTTATTAGTTATGATACATAATACATATAAAATCGGAACTCACACAAAACTATGTTCACGGGAGTCCCGATATGATAAGCAATCCGTCAGGCAGCCAAGTCAGAACGGATAGTCACCCCAACTGCCGGGTATCCGCCAAGAATATCCCCCCATTACATCGATGCCATAATCGAATCCTTTTACGAGGTCAATACCTACTTTACCGGAACCTTCGCCCATAGTAAACAAAGTGACGGATCTGCTCGGAATGGGAGCCATGGTTGCGGATATCCATGAGCAGGGGCCCTGAAACACATACGGATCCAGTTTGCGTATCGACGGGGTCTCCATTTCAAGACCGGCCCATGTCAGACCAAACGGTCCTTTTGAGGCGAACGTGTAACCCATGAGAAACATGAGATAATTTCCTTCAACCGTCTTTCCGTCAACGGGTTCCGAGAAAAGCTGGACACGGATTGTCCCGAAACCTCCGATCCCCCAGCCTCCTGCCTGAGTGAACACTGCAAGCCTTCCCTTCCATGTGACAGTCTTTCTGCCCAGAGAAAAATAAGTGTCCATTGAATTGGCAACCCCCCAGGCAGAGCCGAAAAGAGACAATGTGTTCATTATATTCGTCGTCTCCAGCATTTCCATGATACCGAATTTTCCGCTCGGATCTGTGTACATCACCGGATTCGCATTCCCATACAGATATTTATGAAGTGTGACCGGCTCATCCGGATTCCCGATATAAGGATCATGCGTCAGAAACCGCCCGTTTGCCGGGTCGTAATACCTCGCTCTCAGATAATACAGCCCCGCATCCGGGTCATACTGCTCCCCGGCATAAAGATACCGGTTGTCACTGTTTCCGACATGATCCCGCAGGTTCCCGAAGGCATCGTAAATGTAGCTGTCCGTCACCGTTCCGTCAGCGTCTGTCAGTTGCCTCACCGAACCGTGCCCGTCATAAACGTAATAACGGACTTCGCCGCCCTGCTTCCGGCTGATCAGGTCATCGCCGTGAACGTAGCTCACGGAACCGGCAGCGTTCTTTTCCTCAAGCACCTGTGCATACTGACGGTTCCTGTCAACAACATAATCCGTCGCCGAACCGGCGGAAACCGAACTGACTCTGATCCCATCCGCATCATAAGCATACCCGACAGATCCGGCGGAGACAAGCCTGTACTCATAATCGTACCCGAAAATTACGCCGTCCCTGTTCACGGCATTTCCGTTGTCGTCATACCCGTAAGTCAGAGTATTTTCCGTCTCAAGCTCGTCGTTGTCGTTGTACGAATAAGTGACAGTGTCACCGGAACCGCCTTTTGTCAACCTGTTTCCGAAGGCATCGTAACCATAAGAGATCGTTTCGTTTCCGAGAACAGGATCGGTGATCTCCTCCGCGGTCAGTCTGTGAAGTTCGTCATAAGCATATTTCACGACCCTGCCGCTGTGCAGTTCCTCGATCTGCTCACGGTTTCCCGCAGGGCCGAGGGTGTAAATGTAACCCGATATCAGATCGCCCGCCGCATTCCGGTTCTCAAGCTTTATGAGCCGGTGCAGCCGGTCATACATATACTCCGCAACGATTCCGTTGGGATATGTCACGCTTTTCCTGTTCCCGACCCTGTCATAAGTGTATGCTGTCACGCCGCCGTCGGGGTCAGTGACGGTTTTCAGCCGGTTCAGATCGTCATAAACATAATCAGTCCTTCCTGACGGAACAGTCACCGAGGTGCGGTTCCCCTTCGCATCGTAAGTATATGATATCTCCGTGCCGTCCGGATTTGTGACTTTTCCAAGGCGGTTCAGGGTGTCATATTCATATCCGGTGACACCCCGTGCGTCCGTGACCGTCTCCCGGCGGCCGTTGTCCGTGTATGTGAACGACACCTCCGAGCCATCGGGATAACTTTTTTTCGTCAGGCGGTTGTACCCGTCATACTCATACTCCACGGTGTCGCCGTTGAAATCCGTCTTTTCGAGGACGTTTCCGTTCGGGTCATAAACATAACTCTCCTCCGCAGTTCCCTGCGGGAGCCTGTGTCTCACGACCCTTCCGAGATCGTCGTAATACCAATGCTTCGTATTGCCGTTGGGATCGGTCTGCGTGAGCCGGTTCCCGACCTCGTCATAGATGAACGAGGTGACACCGCCCTTCGCATCGGTGACATTTTTCAGGCGGCCGGCCGCATCATATCCGAAGGATGTTGTCCTTCCTGCCTGATCCGTCTCCGAAGCCTTTCTGTCATCACTGTCACCATGATACGTCGCCGAGGTGAATGTGCCGTCCGGAAAAATCGTCCTGATCCGGCGGTTCAGGGTGTCGTACTCATAAACGACTGTGTTTCCTTCCGCATCAGTCACACTTTTCTCATTGCCGTTCGCATCATATTCGATGCGGGTGACGTTGCCGGACGCATCCGTGATCCCCGTCCGCTTTCCGACTGCGTTCCACTCGAAGGAGGTTCTCTTTCCCCTTTCGTCAACGGTCGCAGTCAGGCCGCCGGCGTCGTATTCCATGCCGATGACGCCGCCGCCCGGATGGGTGATCCTCGTGACACGGTTCAGCGGGTCGTACTCATACTCCGTCATAAACCCGGCCCTGTCGGTTGTTGACAGAGCATTCCCTTCCTCATCGTAAGTGTGACTTATCGTCTTCCCGCCCGGATATGCCGTTGTGAGCAGGTTTCCCTGATCATCATAGTCATAAGTGGTCACGTTGCCGTTCCTGTCCCTGGAAAGGGACTTCTTCCCCGTGACCGGATCGTATTCCGTCTCCGTGAAAAAGCCGTCGGGACCGGTCTCCTCTGTCACCCGGTTCAGGCTGTCATAAGTTTTGGTGACAGTCATCACGACCTCGGAGCCGTCCTCCCCGGTCCGCCGGGTGGTCACGGAGGTCTCATTCCCGTTTCTGTCATGGCCGTATTCCGTGACGCTGCCGTCCGGGCCGGTTTCCA
>JAOZLU010000593.1 GCA_029934695.1 Desulfobacterales bacterium
TCGGCTCGCCGATGACATACGCACAGATGAAAATCCCGGGGTTGTAGGGTGGGTGGAGGATTTCGATTTTTTACGCAGTAAAAAACGAAATCCGCAACCCACCTTGATAAACACATAAACGAAATCATTGAACATATTTGTATTTACAGAGGAGAATCATTATGAAAGTGCTTCGTAAAATAATCGAAATTGATGAAGAACGCTGCGATGGGTGCGGTGAATGTGTGCCGGGCTGTGCTGAGGGCGCATTGCAGATTGTGGACGGAAAGGCACGGGTCATTGAAGACAAATATTGTGACGGGCTGGGCGCATGTATCGGGGAATGTCCCAACGATGCGCTCAGGATTGTTGAACGGGAAACTGCGGAGTTTGACGAGGAAGCAGTGGAGAAATATCTCGCTGAAAAAGAAAGAAAAACCAGTGAACAGGAACCGCTCATGCCCTGCGGATGTCCGTCAGCTCATATTCAGAGCTTTATGCCTGCATCATCCTGTCAGGAGGCAAATGCGCCGAGTTTCATTGAAGGGGGCGAATCATCGGCCCTGTCTCACTGGCCTGTACAGATCAGACTTGTCCCCGCAAACGCGCCCTTTTTGAAAGGAGCGGATCTTCTGGTGGTAGCGGATTGTGTGCCTATTGCGTATCCAGCTTTTAATAGGGATTTTCTGAAAGGAAAAACAGTGATGGTGGGATGCCCGAAATTTGACGATATTGAGGAATATATCAGCAAATTTGCCGATATCTTTAAAATCGCAGGCATAAAAAGTGTCACCACTGTGATCATGGAGGTTCCGTGCTGCTCGGGTCTGCCCACGATTGTAAAGAAGGGAATGGACGCGGCAGGAGCGGCAATACCCGTGGAAGAAGTGGTTATCAGCGCAAGGGGAAAAATTTTGGAAAAGACCAATGCCAAAAAAGATTAATGGGGGCTGGAGTGCAAAAATGGAGCCGCTAGGCGGAATTTTTGCATTTTCCTGCTTATGACAACGGATTCAGGGGGATGGTGGGCTGGAGTGCAAAAATGGAGCCGCCAGGCGGAATTTTTGCATTTCGCTCCGCTCCACTCAATTTTTGCACTCCGAAACCGGAGGACAGTTTTCAGGAGAGATATTTTTGTCCCCGCAACTCTGCAAAAAACCGTTCCGCTCCGCTCCACTCAATTTTTGCACTCCAAAAAAAAAATCAGTCCTGATCAGGCATGGACGTGATTGTTCCATCCCAGGTATCCACTTTCTTGTCAGCAGATGTTTCGTCAAACCAGGTCGAGGTGACGCATTTCGATTCTGTGAAAAAGGAGATGCCGTCTTTGCCCATGACGTGCAGATCCCCGAAGAATGAGTCCTTATGCCCGGTAAAGCCGAAGATTCCCAGAGGCACGGGGATGCCCACGTTGATTCCCACCATGCCGGCATCTGTCTGTTTGGCGAACTCGCGGGCGTAGTAGCCATTCTGGGTATAGACTACTGAACCGTTGGCAAACCGGCTGGCGTTCATCACTTCCAGACCTTCTTCAAAATTCTTTACCCGCTTGATGCCAAGCACAGGTCCGAAGATTTCCTCATCGCCCATGGTCATGCCCGGCTTGACGTGATCAAAAATAGTGGGTGCCAGATAAAAACCGTTCTCATACCCGGGAACCACAGGATTGCGGCCATCCACAAGGAGTTCCGCACCTTCATCAATACCTTTCTGAATCCAGTCGGTGATGAATTTCAGATGACCCGCGTTCATAATGGGACCCATGCCGGTGTCTTTTTCATAAGCAGGACCCAGTTTCATTTCTGTCACGAGTCTCTTCAGGCAGGCAGCCATATCATCGGCAATACTTTCTTCCACAACAATGATGGGACAGGCCATGCACCTGGCACCGGCACACCCGCAGTACGCATTGATAATGCCCATGGCAGTCCGCTCCAGCTTGCAGTCGCTCAGGACCAGTGCGTGGTTCTTTGCTTCGCATAACGCCTGCACCCGCTTGCCATTGCCCGCGGCCGTTGAGTAGATATGCAGGCCCACTTTGGTGGATCCCACGAAGGAGACACCTTTGACATCAGGATGCCTCAGAAAGATTTCAGCTTCATTGCGGCTTGTGGTGACAATGTTGAGAACACCTTTTGGCAGTCCGGCTTCCTGCCAGAGTTCCATGAGACGCATGGAGGACTGGGGGACAAAACTGGCAGCTTTCAGCACCATGGTGTTGCCGGTGGCGATGCAGAGGGGGGCCATCCATCCGTGCGGGATCATTGCCGGGAAATTCCACGGTGCAATACCGACAAAGACGCCTATGGGATGCCGATACAGAACTGTATCATAGCCCACGCTGCAATTCATGAGTGATTCGCCTTTCATCAGGTGGGGTGCTCCGCATGCAAATTCTACGACTTCGTTTACTTTGAGCACATCGCCCATGGACTCAGTCCAGTTTTTGCCTTCTTCTTTGCATAAAAGATATGTCAGTTCTTCAAGATGCTTCTCAACCAGTGCTTTCATCTTGTAAAGGACCTGTACCCGCTTGGCTACCGGGGTATCTGCCCATGCAGGAAACGCATTGTTGGCGGCCTGAATCGCTGCTTCCACTTCATTTGCGGTACACTGGGGCGCGCGGGCAATCACTTCGCCGGTCGAGGGGTTGTAACAGTCCATGTATTTGTCTGTCTTTGATTCGAGCCACTCGCCGTCCACGCAGTATTTAAGTGTTGTCGGCTCTGTTCCGTTCTCCGTAAAGTATCTCTGTCCCTTTGACATTTATATGGTACTCCTTTCACTTTTTTATTTTGTTATATATTTTGACCCGCTCTGATCGTGGCGAGGTTTGTTTTGAGCAACCAACATACCCGATACAAAAATGTAAAATGTAGGGTGGGTGGAGCGAAGCGAAACCCACCTTTTGCGAGTGGTGGGTTCCGCTTCGCTGCACCCACCCTTCTGATCGTGGCGAGGTTTGTTTTGAGCAACCAACATACCCGATACAAAAATGTAAAATGTAGGGTGGGTGGAGCGAAGCGAAACCCACCTTTTGCGAGTGGTGGGTTCCGCTTCGCTGCACCCACCCTACATCCTGATTGTGGCGAGGTTTTAAGCAACCAACATACCCTACATTCTGGGTATTTTATGTTGGAAAATTCCTTAATGATAATGAGGCTCCGCCTATGAACGAGAATTTCCTATTTTTTGAAAAAATCGTCCCTGGCTTTCTTGAGTTGCAGTACATTTTCCAAGGGAGACCCGGGAGCAACTCCGCAGCCCGGGGTCAAAAAATCGGTTCCGTTTTCCAGGGCGGCAATTGATTCTTTGTAACATTCTTCCGGTTTTCCCATGAACATGGTGGTGGCGGTGGCGACGTTGCCAAATACGCGGACACCCTTTTCATGGGCCACTTCCGCTGCTTTTTTCATGTCGGCTTTTTCCTCAATGCTGATGCCGGCAACCCCTGTTTCACACATCATGGGAACGATCATGTCGGTATTTGCACAGATATGAAGCACGAGAGGGCCTTTGATCTTGCTGACGATGTCTGTGATGACAGGCTGCACAGACTTTTTCCAGGTTCTCGGACTCATCAGCGCAGGCCCTGACGACGGTTCAGCAATACAATAGTAATCTGCTCCGCAGTCAAACGCGAAATTGATGATTTCAATCATGGCCTGCTTGGTAATGTCCAATACTTGCTGGACATTATCCTTCTTGTCTTTTTTCAACGTCCACTTCAAAAACCGTTCGGTTCCCACGAGGTTGCACGCGCAGGTCCAGGGCCCTTCGGATTCACCGAATATCGCCACTTCGTCCCCGAGTTTTTCCTTGAGAAGCCTGAAATTCTCCTTATAAGCGGGAAACCGTCCTTTCTGGAGAAGGTCCGAGGGACAGTCCAGCCCGTCAAGACTTTCTGCAAACGGATGCTCTTTAATGTAGTATTGCAGATCAATTTTGGGTTCGCCCAACACACACCCGAGGACTTCGCTCATGGGCGTAATATCCCATCCCATGGCTTTGACCCATTCAAATCCCGCGTATTTATATCCCGCGATGGCCAGTTCTGTCATGGCCACAGGGTCTGTGTCTGCAAAAGGTCTTTCCGCACCGCATTTTTTCATCAGTTCCACAACACCGTAAGTGGTGGTGGATCCGACAGGCGTCATATCAACGTCTTTCCCTTCCAGACGTTTCATAAATCTTTCTTTCAAGTTCATTTTCTGCTCCTAATATGAATGTTTCACCGTTTGCTCGGTTTACACACTTGCCGGACGGGGTTTGCAACCCCGTCCGTAATGTTTCGTAGTATTCCAT
>JAOZLU010000594.1 GCA_029934695.1 Desulfobacterales bacterium
CCTGCTTAACAATGGTTTGCAGATTAAAAACAAAATTTCGGGAAACATTTAAGATTTAACAACTTCAAGATTAGGAATTTTCTTATGCTGCCAACTTCCATCTCATTAAAAAACTATCGTTCTTTTCCAAAAATCCAGACCATTGAGCTTCGTCCTGTAACGCTTTTTTATGGAATAAACAATGCAGGAAAAAGCGCTCTTATCCGATTATTAAAGATCATTTCAGATTCTGTCCGTCCAGAAGCAGGCGGCGCATTGGAACTTGAAAGCAGTGCCGTCCGGGGAAGCAGTTTCAAAGATATCCGATGGAAAGGGTTAAACGACGATGATGATCCTGACATCTGGCTTTCCTTTTCATGGGATGATTCCCAACTCGGTAAAGCAGAGTTCAGCCTGCACTGGTTTGAGGAGTGGAGAAGGGTTCTGATTCGCAGTTTCAAAGCGTCTGACAGAACAGGTGCGAAATATATAGAAGGTAAATGGATTCCCGTTAAGCAGGAAATGAATTCAGATGAAATAACATATCAGGTTAAAACAGAGGATTCTTCTGAATATGAAACTGTCAGAATTTTTTTTGAAGGGCTGATACCCAATAACACAGGTGATGTGTTCAGTTCCTGGCTCACTTTGATAAAAGATCATCTCCGATCATTTCATCGGCAGGTACTATGGCTTGAATCCTCCCGTAAGCCACCGGGCAGAATAACGCCGTATCCAACCTCACCACAACGGAGAATCAGACCTGATGGAAGTGATTCCGGTGCAGTATTGGCAACCCAGCCAAAAATTCTTTCTGAGGTCTCAGGATGGTATGAACAGTATTTGGAGAGAAAACTGACCATTGAAAGCAGTTCAATCAATCATTTCCGGGTTGCTCTGAGTACTTTGCAGGCAGATTCCGAAAATGAATTTGATGTGGATCTGATTGACGCGGGAGAGGGAATGATTCAGGTTATGCCTGTGCTTACCTCACTTGCTCTGGCCCGTGCATGGAAAGAAGGAGGTGCAAGAATTGTTGCCATTGAGGAGCCTGAATCCCATCTTCATCCAAAATTGCAGACCGCCCTTGCAAGCTATATTACAGAAAAGGTAAGGGAAAAGGATTCTCCGATAATTATACTGGAAACGCATTCAGAGCTTCTCCTGCTTTCAATACAGTTGGAAATACTGAAAAAAGGGATTCCTCCTGAAAATGCGGTTGTTTACTGGATTTCTCAGTTGGCAAACGGAGAAAGCATGGTGGATCAGACCACATTTGATGAGAATGGAAAATTTATAGGGAACCGGCCCCCCGATGTTTTTTCTGATGATACTGAATTGGCCAGGCAGATATTAATCCACAGGTTACAGAGAGAAGAACCTGAATTAGCTAGGCAGATGTTACCTCACAGGGGGGAGAAGTGATCGTTTCAATTGAAGAATCCGTATTCAACCAATACGATTCAAAACCCACTGAAATAATAAATTTGTTTTCTTTCGGACTTGAATGTCGTCACTATATTTTAACACGACCCATCTTTGATGAGACAGATCAGGACAGTCTCATAAACGCCTGGCTAAATCGGCTTGATCCGCCAATATTGAAGGATCAGTTTGGTCATGTATTGAAGACAGGAATAGAAGGCGTTGTAAAAGAACCTTTTCTTGATCTGACAATTCACACTGTGGCAGGAGACGAATCCAAGTGGGATGAAACCCCTCCGAAACTGACTTTAAGTGATACTTGCCAAATTCTTAATCAGCCATTAAGAATTATACTTGAAAACAGCAGGAATGATCTGGCTTTTCTTAAATGCATACTTCCCCGGGAGTGGGAAGAAAAATTATCAGAATGTGTAGAAAAAAAATGGGTTGAGCCTTTTAATGCCGGGGGAATTGGCGAAATGAAAGAGCAGGTGATGCTCTTTTATGACCAGCATAAGGAAATTCTTCGCTCATGGCTTCTGTTTGACAGCGATGCAAAAAAACCGGGATGCCCCTCAGAAACTTCAAAAGCTTTGGGATCAGTATGCGAAAATTACGGATTTGCATATCATCAGTTAAAACGCAGGGCCATAGAAAATTATATTCCGGTCAAAGCCATATTCGCATGGATATATCATTCAAACAGGATCAGAAAATTACACAAAGAAAGAGCCAAGGCATTTAAAGAGCTTCGTTCTGAACAAAGACATCATTATGATATGAAACACGGACTTGAAAAGGATGAAAAATCAGGGGGATCGCCTTTGTTCCAGGATATTGATCCAAAAAGCCGGCAACATCTGTTAACAGGATTTGGAAATATTGCAGAACTATTTAAGCAAAGCAATTTCGATATCCAATATGAATGGCTGCTCAAAGACGGGCAAGATTCTGAAATTCAGGAAATAATTCAGAGTCTGTTTAAAAGGATGTGAATATGAGAGGGCTTTCTTTTCTCAGAGAACCAACGATCAGGCGAATTCCTGTCATAATGAAAGATATCCATGAAGGAGAGTTGCTTTTCCCCCTCTTCCAAAGAGGATTTGTATGGTCGGATGAACAGAGACTGCAACTGTTGGACAGTATTTACAGGGGAGTTCCCATAGGCAGCGTTCTCGTCTGGCGAACACGATCACACCGTCTGAGTTGCTTTAACAGATCAGGAAACAGGCGAGTTCATTTTACAGGTGTTGACGAAGGGAATGATATCAGGCAGTACCTGTTAGATGGCATGCAACGGCTAACAACATTATACACAGCTCTGGGGCCGGGGCTTTCAAACGAATCAGAAACAATTGAGCCGGAAGCGGCAGATGAAACAGACTCAACAGATTTGATACCCATTTTTTTCAATCTTGAAAAACAGGCATTTGAATTAAAACCCCGAAGAGGAGATGTTCCAGACACATGGCTTCCGTTAAACATTCTCCTTGACCCGTTCAGGTTATATAAATTTCAGAAAACGCTGGCAGATAAAGAAGAAGGTCGGAGACTTGTCAACAGAGCAGAAAATCTGGCTGCGATATTTAAAGATTACAGCATTCCTGTTGTCCCCATTGTTACAGAAGATTTGAATCATGTGACCACGAGCTTTCAGAGAATCAACAGTTCAGGTACGCGGCTGACTGAGTTTCACATGGTAAACGCGCTTACATGGAACACGTCTTTTGACTTAACAGAAAAGGTTTCGGAAATTCAAAGTGATATTGGAGATATGGGGTGGAATATTGAAGAAAAAATAATACTGAATGCCTGCAAGCTGGCCCTTAATCTTAATTTATATGAAACCAGCGCGGAAGAACTTAGCAAAGAGCTTAAAGATCAACCGGAGATTATAGATGAGACAAAAAATAACTTGGTTACTGCCATTAAATTTTTGGAGTCAGAATGCAATGTGTTCGGTGTTAAAATTTTACCTTCCGTATATCAGCTAATTTTAATAACAGATGCGTTTCGTGTCTCATCCAACAATACTTCCGAAGTCCGCAACGCACTGAAAAGATGGTTTTGGATAACGAGTTACACAGAATATTTTACAGGCATGAGCGGATATAAGACCAGGGGGGTTATTAAATATATTCGTAAAATTGCTGTGTTGGATGAAGACCCTATGCCTGAAGATGCAATTCAGACCGTTACCCCTTTGGACAGATTTAATTTCCGCACAGCCCGCTCCAAAGCGTTTGCCGTCAGAATGGCTGAACTTGCTCCGCCGAAAAATAATCCTGTAAAGAACCTTCGATTAATTGCCGAACAGGGTGTGAATGCCGTACCAAAACTCATAACAGGTCATAAACTTGACTGGCAGCATCTGGACGGTCCTGAAAATCGCATTATCGCATCTCCGAGAAAAATAAAAGCGCTGAGAGAATCAATTCTGAATAATCCCCAAACGCTTTCCGGCAGCTTTATGGACAGATATACCATAAATAAAGATGCCGCAGATTTCCTCAGATCAAAAGATTATATTCAATTTTTATATGCAAGAAAGCAGGAAATTGATGAGATTGAGCATGATTTTGTAATTTCGTTAGGTCTGAAATATGAACAGGGTCATTCTTGACAACGTGGATTGGCTGAAAACCTTTTCAGAATGCGAACGGCTTGGTATTAGGCTGATAATTTTTTAAAGAAGGACAGAATCTCTAAGAAAGCGTTCCCAGGCGGAAGCCCTGAGAACGAGAGGCAATTTTTATTCTTCGTAATGGAAAAAGGATGATTCCGTGGGATCAATTCCATACATCTCCTTAAAATCTTCAATCGCCTTTTTCTCTCTCAGTCGGATTTTCTGGATGGCTTCTGCCTGAGCCGCCTG
>JAOZLU010000090.1 GCA_029934695.1 Desulfobacterales bacterium
GAATTTATTCCCAGGCTTCCTGCGGATTGCGGTCAGGATTAGCCGGTTTCAGCCAAAGCCGAGGGATAAATCCCCCGGTTGATAGCCAAAGTACGCTCAGGCGCACTGTTCAGCTGGCTTCAGCCTGCTTGCGTTTTCAGCCTGGGAATTTATTCCCAGGCTTTTATTACTAGGCTTTACCAATGGATGAGGCAGAGCCTCGTAACGAGTTGGATTTTAACCTGCTTACGCTTTCAGCCTCGGAATTGATTCCGAGGCTTTACCAATGGATGAGGCAGATCCTCACAAACAGCGTTACGAGGCGGAGCCTCGTAACGAGTCACAAAGGAGGTGATAACAAAACATAACACAGGCTGGGCCAAAAAATCCGGCAGCCTTTGAAAAAGCAGTCACAGGGGCTGCAACTTACTTTTATTGCTGAAATTTAAAACACGAAAGGAACAAAAAAACATGGGTACAAAAAGCAAAATCAGTCCATTATCTCTGCTATCGCTGTTTCTGGCAATGGCTTTGTCATTTTCTCTAACGGCAACAGATGTGTCGGCCGAGGACGCGATACTGAACCCGGCGTATATTACCGGAACCGTCTCCCTGGGGGATATGAGCGGACTCCATCTTAACAACGGAAACGGAGGTGTCTTCAAAGTCAAGGTGTGGGCGTCCGGCAAAGATTCTTCCGGCAAGGAACTGTATGCTGAAACCTGGCTTGCCGAACCCCTGCCTGATGACGGGAACCTCGGGAATTACACCCTGACGCTCCATGTTCCTGATGGCGCGGCTTCCCAGCAATATGATGTTTTCTCCAAGCTCTGCTATACCCCTGAGGAGTCGCTTTCTGGCGATTTTTAATTCCCGGGCCAGCCTGTCTTGGTATCTTCCGGCGAGACCAAACCCCTGAATTTTACAGTTTCAGGATACGCGGAGGGGAGTATCTCCATGGAGTGCAAGGAGTTCTCTCACGCGTGGATTTCTGGCTACAAACCTGACGGAAACCGATATATGTATATGACAGTCGGCTCTGACGGAAGATTCCGTTTCCCGATACGTCAGGATATCGACACTGACATATTGGGACATGCATATACGACAAACGAACACAGTTACAGGCTGGAAAAGGAGATAAATGCTGGTGCGGGCGGCACGGTGAATATTTCATGGAGTTTTCTTCCAGGCCCGTGTGATGTGCCCTTTGTGAGCCTTCAATCAGAGGCAATATCGGCATAGAGGGGTTGGAAAATAATGTCGTTGACCACAACTATGGTTACATTAATGATGCAACTTACCGGACTGAAGAGTTCTTTGGAAATACCTACGCTTTCAACAACGTCAACTATGGGATTGATGAGATAAACACAGGGGCGCACAGATTCTGGGCGCGTACCTTTCTGAACAAAGAAAGTGACGGCACTTATGATGATCTTTTTGCTCACCCGGGTTATGATCCCGCCTCAATAGAGGTCTCTTCCTGCGATGACGTGGTTCACGACATCTCATCCCGTGCCGCGTTTGTCAACGGCAAGATCACGCTGGGTCCCCGTACCGTTGTCACACTTTCCGAGGATGCGGACCGGGACACATTCATACACGGGCATGACAGGGGCGGTTCTCCCATCAATGTTCACTGGTATTGGCTTCTTCGCGGGATTGGCGAAATTCATTACAACGACAACTATGATCTGAAATGGTGGTTCCGGGACCAGGTGGATGTCAGCACCGGCAATTATGATATGA
Organism: Desulfobacterales bacterium; assembly: GCA_029934695.1. Lineage (GTDB taxonomy): Bacteria > Desulfobacterota > Desulfobacteria > Desulfobacterales > 4be13 > JAOZLU01. The sequence continues at coordinate 1,732 of JAOZLU010000090.1, forward strand.
TTCTTGCTCAGGGTGACTGGAATGTCTTTTATACGACATTTCATTTTAAAAATGCCCAGGCCAAGCTTTGTGACAGCGAAAATCCGAAATATGTGGATTCCTATCTGTTTGTGGAAGACCTTGGCCGGAAAAACTCTGAGAATGCGTTCTCGTTTCAGGGCGGAGAAACGGTCAGCGACCACAATCTCAGCTATGAGACCGGAGCCGTCACCGTCAAATATTATGTGAACGGCGGCGGAAGCATGACAGCACCGCATCTCACGGATTTCAGTTTCTGGGCATTGGCCGGTTCTCCTGGAGATGATCCGCCTCCTAAGCCAACTGATACCATGCCGACGAATATTATTTTGCATGACATTAATGATCCGCAGACAACGATTACAACTGACGAAGCAATAGATAGGACATGGTTTGTAACTAGTGGAGGAAATGTCACCTCGGACAACGGAGCAGCCATCACAGCGAGAGGTGTATGCTGGAGTACATCACAGGAGCCGACCATAGCTGATGCCCATACAGCAGACGGCACAGGAGCAGGGAGCTTCACATCTGTCATCACAGGACTGGCTTCTGATACCACCTATTATGTGAGAGCTTATGCAACAGACAGTTCCGGAACATTTACCTGCAGTGACACCTTCAGTAAACTTCTCTTTATCCAGCATTATAAACCTGATATACTTTAGAAGATATGATCTGTAATCTTCTGATAATAGAACATGTAGAATCGGAAATCTGATATACTTTAGTTATATAAGACAACTTGTCAAAACTTATTTGGTCAGCAGATTAATGTGAAAGAAAAAAAGATTTGCCGCATAATAGGGGCATAATGATCACAGGATGATATTTTTTTCCCCATCAAAGGTGACTCTCAAAATTTTTTTTGGATTTATGTGAAAGAAAAGTATGTTATGCTACATAATAGGGAAATGCAGGCGATAAAGAAATCCGGATTTCTTTGTCCAAACAACAGAACAGGAGGAAACAATGCGTAAAATGAAAATGTTTGCTATGGCAGTTATCGGCATGGGAATGCTATGCACGGGTTATGGGAATGCCTTGGCATTGGCTGAAACAGATTATACCAAAGTGGCTGAGAACTTTCTGGCGTATGTTGACAGCGGCAAGACAGTAAGTTCTGTCCAGCCCGTCAGAAAGGACGGCAAGCTCGTGGGATATGCCATGGACTTGGATGGAGGCGGATATGTCTTGGTTCCGGCCACAAAGACGCTGCCGCCTGTGAAAGCCTATTCATTGAACGGCAGCTTCAGCAGTCTTCCGAAATGGTATCAGGATTTTCTGACAGGTGAACTGGATGCCTTGCAGAAAATCCCAGCTGGAAAAAGCCGTCAGACCGAAAACAAAAATGTGGCCAAATGGGACTTTCTTCTTTCTTATGATGACAAAAGAGCCTCACACAGATATCGGCCGGACACATTTCTGCTGAAGACAAAATGGGATCAGGGGTATCCTTATAATAAGAAACTGCCGAAGATCGGGGACGAACATGTTGCGGCAGGCTGTGTGCAGGTGGCCCAGGCGCAGGTGATGAATTATCATAGGCATCCTGAAACCGCACGGGGAGTGGCGACGCACACTTGGAACAATCAGGAGTTCAAAGCTGTTCTGTATAAAAACTATAACTGGGATATCATGCCGGATGTCCTGAATCGCAGCACACCGGAATATGTGCAGGATGAGCTGGCATTGCTTATACATGATCTGACCATAACCAATGAGGCGGATTACGGCAACGATGGTTCTGCCTGGACACACACTGATGCAATGACAGAGAACTTCGGATATGCCATGGGGATAGAGAGGATGTCCAATGAGGATGAAGCCCTTTTCTTTGAAACGCTTAAAAAGGAAATAGACAACAACAGGCCGGTATTACTGAGTCTCCCCGGCCATGCCACAGTGGCTGACGGGTATGCCTCGGATCCGACTGGCAGAAAGATCCATGTCAACATGGGATGGGGAGGACATTATGATGATTTCTACTATCTTAATGATACGGTTGTCGCTGGTTCTCATATATATGAACCGGATTTGGACATGATTTACAACATAAGGCCCTGCAGCAGTTGGGAAAAGAATTGCCACGCTGATATTGTGAAACCGGAAGCCACAGACAAGGTTGAGGGATCAGTTATCACAGGAAGATTCAACTCACCAGATGACGTGGATCAGTATGAGGTGTATCTCAAAGGCTTTACAAAGATCAGTGGAAGCACAGATGGATATCCCTATCTGGCGTTCAAGGTGACGATATATGACCCCGCAACCCATGAGAATCTTGACTCTTTCTATTACAGTCATGAGGGGATTCATCTCGTTGCGGGAAAATATCTGATTGAAACGGCTTTCGGCGACGAAGATATGGATTATGCCATCAGCATTTCAACGGAGTCGCTGACTTCCGGCGAGATTTCAGCAACCGACAGGCCTCCGGTGATCAACAATGAATTTAAGGATAGGGTAATTGCGGAACCGTACAAGATACGCATTGATGCCGCGGATGAGGATGGAGATGAGATGTCCCTCCGGGCGACTTCTTCCAACAGCCATGTTGCCGTCACCATAAATGACGATATATTAACCATCATTCCCCTGTCCGATGGGTACAGCAATATAGAAGTGGAAGCCAGATCAAAAGACAAGACAACGACAGAGGCGTTCACTGTTTTGGCATCACGGCATAAGACATTTTTTGGCAGAGAAATTGTCATCACTGGAACATTTGACAGTCAGGAGGATGTTGACAGGCACAAGGTTGTTCTGGACGGTTCCTGCTCCGTGGAAGGATACAGGGGGTATTCAAACCAGGCATTCTTCACGTCAGTCCTGAATCTGAATCAGAACGATGTGACAGGGATGAATGATGAGGCTTTCCAGTTCGTGTTTCAGCGGGATCTGTATCTGATTGAGGTGTCTTTGTGGGGTTATACATACACGCCGGGAGATCACGACAGCTACACATTGTTTGTCAGTTGCCCGTATGCCGATACCGAATTGTCTGGTGTCGAAGATTTGTTGGCAGATCATCCGCCAAGCATTGAGAATGATTTTGAAGACATGATTCTCGGAAGCCCACGGACAGTGACTGTGGAGGCATCTGATCCGGACGGAGATGAGGTCTCTGTCAGCGCAGTCAGTTCAAACAGCGACATCGCAGCCGTTCGTATGGACGGCAATTTGCTGACCATTACGCCCCATGCAGGCGAAGGTCAAAGCGAGATCACTGTGACGGCCAGTGCCTATGGCAAAGAGACGGCAAAGAGTTTTGTTGTGGCGGCCGCAAAAGAGGATGTGTTTTTTGGCAAGGCATTCACGATAGACGGAAGGTTTGACAGTCAGGATGATCTTGACAATTATAAGGTGGTCCTGGAAGGGGTATGTACCATCCAGGGGGATAACGGATATTCAAATCAGGCATTTTACACGTCTGTCTCGGATTTGGATGAAAATTATCTGGCAAATATGAATGACATCTGGATCAACCGGACATTTGCAGAGGACATATATGTGTTGGGTTCATCTTTGAGGCAAAGTCCTTGGGGACGCTATTATTTTTACCAACCCGGTTCTGACCTGTATGAACTGTCTGTCGGTTGTCCGGATGCGGATACGGACATATCTGTGGTTCTGGATATGCTGGATGATGCGCCACCGGTGATCAACAACGACTTCGATGATTTGGAACTCGCACACAGTGCGGCTCATGAAATCGTCATCCACGCGACAGATGAGGATGGGGACAGGGTCTTCCTGAATGTTGACAGCTCCAACGAGCATGTCGTGGTTGGCTTGGAGGAGAATGTGCTGACCATCACCTCTCTCATGACGGAAGGATCGGCTGAGATCACCGTGACGGCAAGTGCAAAGGAACAAGTCACTTCAAAGGCTTTCATGGTGAGAATTTATGACAATCCGCCGGTGATCCGGAATGCGTTTGACGATCTGGTCATCGGGAGAGAACCTTACAGCATGTCTGTTGACACGACAGATGAGGATGGCGACGAAGTGTTTGTCAGGGCTGTCTCTTCTGACGGTGGTATCAGTGTCAGTGTGAGAGGAAACACGCTGACACTCACGCCGCTTGTAACCGAAGGGGGGAGCGACATCACGGTGACAGCGTCTTCAAACAACAAGGCTGTGGAAGGAACATTCACCGTGGCAGTTTATGACAATCCGCCAGTCATCAGAACTGAGTTGAAGGATATGATCATTGGAAAACCTTGCACAATACCCATTGATGTGGCAGATGAGGACGGCGATCAGATCGTCATCCGGGTTGCCAGTTCCGACAGTCTCATCGGCATTGCTCTGGATGATAATGTGCTGATGCTCACACCTCATGCAAGCGGTGTCTATAGCGAAATCGGGGTGGAAGTCAGTTCAACCGACAAGAAGGTGGTAAGATCGTTTATTGTCGTGGCTGTTGAGGAGCAAATCTTCTTTGGCAGGCACTTCACGATGGACGGCACACTCGATAACCCGGACGAGTTCGAGGAACATCCTGTTTTTCTGGACGGACATTGCACGGTCAGGGATGATCGTCACGAATTGAACCTCTCTGTGTCTGACCTGAGTGAGAGTCCGCTGGCGATGGGCGAACCCATTGACCATGAATTTGACAAAGGAGAATATGTGATTGGCGTGTCATCAGGGGAAGGTTTCGATTTTCCGCACACCTACACATTGACCGTGGATTGTCCAGATGCCGATACGAACATGGCCAGCATATCAAGGTCTTTGGGCGTGGAGATAAGCCCTGAGATGATGAGACTGGATGATGCGATTGCGGCCCTTCAGATACTTACCGGAGTTCTTCCGGGGACAGACACTTATACGCTCGTTGATATCAATGAGGACGGGCAAATCGGCATGGCTGAAATTATCTATATTCTTCAGAGAGTATCAGGGATAAGGTGACATATCCGGAGTGCCAAACTTGCAGTTTGGCACTCCAGACAGTGTCACCGCTACTCCCTATTATATCGGAGAGTGGCTCGCTTCCCCACAAGACAGTGCTGGAAACCCCCCGCAGAATATCGGACATAGATGATTCGAGCATCGTGATGCTATTTGGTCAGGCAGTAGTTGCAACTGAGATGCTTCCCAAGCAGACCACAAATCCTTTCTTACCCACAATCCTTGTAGATGCACAACCCAGCGTTTTGCTCCGAATGTTTGCCTGAGCGCATTGTTTTTTATCTGTATGCAACAACCTGCAAAATATAAACAACCTCTTCCAGTCCCACTTTCCTGTCGGCATTCACGTCTTCATCAAGATTTATGAATGAGTATGCCGTGCTTTCCCGCAGAGCATGGGGTAGGAGATAAAATCAGCTGTCGACAACCGATGCTTTTTATGATAACTGTCTGAATTTTTATCAATTTGTTTTCAACACGAATTACCAGAGAACCATATTTTTCTTTCAGAATCCTTGCAGCTCTGAAAATAGCCTTTTCTTCTTTTTTATCCAGTTTCGTCATAAATCCATCCCAGTTCTATGAGTCTGGCCACAGACATTCCCGTATCTTCCCTGTCGGTTATTCTCTGAATTCTGATATGCTTATTCTCCGGCCGGGAAAACCAGAACCCCGCACTGCCTGCGAGGTAGTTGATGATCCGGGGATGATGCGAAATCAGAATGATCTGGAGCGGAATATCCTCCAGTCGGTCAGACAAAGTGTCCAGCCAGGGTTGAATTTCCGGAAGGGCGAGAAAGCTTTCCGGTTCGTCAACACACAGCGTATTCCCATATTCTGGCAGACAGTACAGGAGTGTGTATAAGGCAATCAGAACCCGCTGCCCGTCGGAGAGCTCGTCAATCCTGAACATTGTATTATCCGTAAATTCCGCTTTGAGAATTTTGGCTTCCCCTGCTTTCTGAAATCTGAAAATATCGAAACCGCCAATGATCTTCCTCAGTTCGCGTTCCAGCAGGCTTACTTCCCGGCGGTATTCATCGGCAAGATGATCAAACCAGTCCGCATAATCTGACATGTCCCATGCCGGGCGCGTCCGGGGCTTACGGGTTTCCGCATGCATGACATGCGGATCAATGCCGGCGACAACGAGGTGTTCCAGCCAGTTTCTGAACCATGTGAGTTTCTTATTGTCATGTCTCTCCTGAATGATATATAAAGACCTGAACGTGTCCAGTCAAAAGGCAGGACAATTCCGGGATGCTCCGGGTTGTCATTATAGAGATGTGCCGTACTGACTGTCGCGCCTGTCTCATCAGTTTCAATTCTGAAGCAGTAAAGCTGCTGCGTATTAAAAAACAGGGATTCATTTCTGATTCGTGTGACCTGCCGATTTGAAGAATGTTCAACTTCAAGAGAGTAACGGTATGTGCCGTCATTGCCTGAGACATCAAGTTCAATTTTCTGAAGCAGAGAATCCGTCCGCCATCGGGTCAGAGACTCGTTTTTGAATAAATCAGAAATTTTCTCACCGTCTGAAACGAGCCGCTGTATTCTCTCCAATATGTTGAATATGCTGGTTTTCCCGGAACCGTTAGCCCCCAGCAGCAGACTGACTTTTTCGAGGTGCAGTTCAAAATTGACAAAACACCGGAAATTATCTATGTAAATTCTTTTTAGCATATTTGCTTCCTGTAACAAAAAATAATCGTAAAATCAAGAAGGTTGTCTTGTAGTAATAACTACAGGGATTGAGTTTGATAAGGATAAAAGCATTCTCCGTCAGAGCCAATCCATCCTTACTGAATCAAATCCTTACAGTTCTCACAATAACTACAGGGATTGAGTTTAACAAGGATAAAAGCATTGCCAATCCATCCTTGCTAAATTAAATCCTTGTAGTTCTCACAATAACTGCAGGAATTGAGTTTAATAAGGTTTAAAACCGGGAGCCAGCGTCAGGAGACAATCTTTTTCAAGCCTGTGACAAAATGATTAAAGCTTTTTGAACGGTTGTTCCTCACATTCATGCAGGCTGAAATCCTCTCGGCGGCATCCAGCTTGGATAAGATATCATATCTTTTCAGCTCCGGAACAATCCGTCTGAGATGTTCAGAAGGCTTTTTTATCTCATCTGTATTTCGGAATCTTTTCCTGTTCTGAAATTTTGCCGCCCTGAATCTCGGATATGCCTGCTCTATTGCCGCCATGTCTCCCAAAAACCATGCTTCCAACTCTTTGCAGACGATGCGGATCAGCACCTCACAGTCTGCTCTCTCTGACAATACCTTCAGCTTGTTCTTTAATTCAAGACAGTTGTGACTGTTCTGATCATGCAGGATGACGATTATGACACCCGGCTGTCTGCTTAATGTGGGAACAACTTTTCTGATGGCAAGCTGCAAATCCTCTTTTCCATTATGCGATCTGATCTCATAACTTTCCCCGGGAATTATCAGGGGCAGCAGATTCTCCAATGCCCGTTGCATGGAGCGTTCCTCAAGCAGAAAATAGATCACCTCAGATTCGCTCCTTTCATATAGCCATGCTGCCACAGCCATCCCAGCTCATTTCCAGCCTCAAAAAGAGCTGCCAGGGTACTGTCGTCCTGTGCGGAGATGATTTTCGCGTGTCCCTCCTTTTTCCTCAGAAAAAACAGTTCCCTGATGTCCAGGGCATTGAGGAAATTCGGGGAGTGAGTGGAGACGAACACCTGCCCTCCTCTCACCGTATAGTTCCTCAGTTCCTCGGCCAGTTCCGGCAGCAGTTCGGGATAGAGGTGGCTCTCAGGCTCCTCAATACAGAGCAGGGGATGAGGGTTCGGATCATAAAGCAGGATGAGATAGGCGAACATTCTCAGGGTTCCGTCTGACACATATCTTGAGACAAACGGATCTGCAAAAGGGCCGTCTTTGAACCTGAGTAAGATTTGCCCTGCCTCGTTTTGGATGGCCTCGACTTTTTCAATCCCCGGAACTCTCCGGGTCATTTTCCTGAGAATCTCCTCAAACTGCTCCGGGTGATTGTCATGGATGAATTTGGCGACTTGGGCAATATTCGCACCCGAGGGGGACAGATGCTCGTCAGCCCCGACCTCTCCGATCCTTTGGAGGGCATCGTTTTTAAAATCGGACACTGACCATCCTTCCAGCAGCTTCCGGAAGGAACTGACCGCCCTGAATCTCTGAAACTGTCCCAGGCCCTTGATCGCCAGGATATCAGGGGATTCGAGGATTTGTTCCTCTCTCTCCTCGGTTGCCCCCTCCTTTCCGTAATCCTCCTCGTTTCTGATGACCGTTCCCTTTCCGTTGTGAAATTCCAGGAAATGCCACGGCCTGCCCCGCTGTCCCCGGCGATATTTCAGGAGTTCGGTTTCCACATAAGCACGGTTTTTTTCATGTCCGATTCTCAGGAAATAGGTGGTCAGGGGCGATTTTTTTGTAATGGCATTACGGAATTTGATCTCGATTTCCACAAATGCGTCCGGGCCGGCACCCCGGGAGACAAGTTCCCCGAACCCGCCCTCACGATTGACGGCCTGCGTGACATTGTTCCTCAGCGCGTCACTCAGAAAGGCAAATATCCTGAAGAGTGTCGTCTTGCCTGAACCGTTGGGTCCCACAAACACATTGAGTTGGGAAAGATTCCCTGCCCCGGCGTTTCTGAACACCCTGAAATTTTTTACTCGCAACTGTTCTATCTTCATTTTCGACTCTCTCAGACCTGCGAGTTCTAGCAGGTCTTGTCTCTGTCAGCATACCAGTAGCCGGTGTCTATTTTCAATCTGGCATGTCTGATCTTTCTGTCACACAGATTCAAAAGTCTCACAGACCTACGAGGTTTTAAAAACCTCGTAGGTCTTGTCTGGCTCTCCTGAAAGCTTTCAAATGTCGGAAACTGCTTGTCAGCATTCTGGGACAATCTCTCTCTGTCAGAGACGCATGGTGCAAATTTTCTGCTGGCACCCGATGAACTGCATGATATTCTGATAAATCAGTTCGGGTGTGCTTTCCAGATATAAATTTCCATCCTGATTCAGTGTGCCGTTCTGACTGAGTATGGTCTCAAAAATTTTTTCCCCTGAGGGGGAACTGATATCATAAGTATAAGAGAGCCTCATCAGCGTCATCCCGCAATCCGAAATTCGTATTTTTTCCTTATTGTCCGGCGATTGCCGGATATAAACATCAACCATGTCTCCGTCTTCATAAAAGACAGGCAGGATCAGTTGAAACAGACCTTCCCGCCTCGGGTATATGTCAATCTTCCCGTCAAAACTCTCTTTTATCAAATTTAAGAATCTGTCCATTATTATTCTCCCTCAAACAGCAGTCTTTGGCCGGGAGACTGAGGAAAATACGCATTGATATTCGTCAGACAGACATATTTCAAAAACTCATTCAGCGCACTGTCAAATGAAGAATATCCTGATTATAACGGATTTTGGGGAGGCACGTTCGCATTCTGATATCAGCTTCAAATTCTTAACTGGCCAAGTGCTTATTATTCCAGCAGCTTTTTCATTTGCTCCACAAATCCCTTGCTCTTTTCAATAAATTGCCTGACCTGTTCGGGTTCAAATTTAACAAGGGGTTGGTAATCTCCTCGCTGGCGGCTGTCGAAAATAATATCATAAAAACGCCCCCATTTCATATCCAGCTTGCCGGTTTTTACAAAATTCCGATGCAATGCGCCTCTTACAGCCGAATGCTTCCTGAACACTTTGCCTTCATTCCATAATACGGCACTGAATGCGTAAAAGCAGGCATAATAAATTGTTCGGACAGATATGGAAAGCCTTTTTGCCTGAAATTCGCTGATTGCCGACGCAAGCGACTCTTCTGATTTTTCCATCCAGTAACGGACTAAAATTTCCCGTTGTTCAGGATCTGTCAATTTGTCTTTGTCTTTATTCATACAGCGACTACCCCTTCATGATAGATATTGTCATGAATTGGAAAATATTTAAAAATGCCTCCGTACCATTCCGAAACGGTGGTATCCAGAATGCTGATCACCACATCAAATTCGATTTCAATATCGAAAAGTTCACCAATAACCCTCTCTCTTTCTTTCCAGCGGAGCGGACGGGAAGTCAGAAGAAACAGATCAATATCAGAGCCTTCCTCATCATCTCCGCGAGCTTTTGATCCGAATAGAATTACTTTTTTAACCGGATATTTTTCTTTCAGAATCCTTGCAGCTCTGAAAATAGCCTTTTCTTCTTTTTTATCCAGTTTCAGCATGGATAGTTGTTTATCCGGACTGGCGACTACTTTCCTGTTGCTCATAAGTGGCCTCCGTTTACCTGTTCTCTTTTCCTTTTTTTGTATAAATGTCCTGTGATATCCCCATTTCCCGGGCAACATCCTCATAAATTCTGACATCAGGTATGCTCTTCCCGCATCACACGGCGGATAATGGCTTCCAATTCGTATGAATTTATGGAAATGGCTGTTTGGCTCATGGCAAAATTCCTTATGTCAGAATATTTATTTCCCTCAATATGCTTTGAGGCATTCAGGACATCGTTATATAGAGAAAATTAATCACAAAATCAGTAAATTTTTATTTCAGACCTGCGAGGTTTTTTGTCACAGATTTCTTACCTGTCTGAAACAACCTGCAAAACATAGATAACTTCTTCCAGTCCTGATAAATCAATTGCCGGTTATATTTATACTTGGCTTAACACAGATTACGCCTATGAACTGATTCGCCGCTTTACTTATGGCGCTGTGATTCATAAAATAAATGATTATCATGTTGCTCAGATTCAAATTCCTCTCCTGAAGAATAAAGCAAGACAGCAGGAAATAAATGACCTGGTCTTGGAAGCCAATGCCAAGCGATACGAAGCATATACGCTGGAGCAGGAAGCTATAACTATGGTAAATAAAGATGTGATATACAGGGAAGCGTAAGGCAAGCCTCGGAATCAATTCCGAGGCTGAGAGCTTCAAGCAGGTTGAAACCAGCTATTAGTGTGCTTTAGCGTACTTTCGCTGTCAGCCGGGGGATTTATCCCTCGGCTTGATCTGTCGCTCGGAGGCGCCCGGCTTTCAACTGCGAATTTCCAATCCCTCATGGTTTTGGCTGTTTTCTTTATGGGTTGTTTCCTCCTTTACCCATTAGCATTGTTTAAAAAATCTACAAAAATTATCAGATGGTTGCGGACATTATCAAATGTTGTGGATATATTTTCCACCAACATCTCTATTTTGTTCGGATCAAAATTGTAGGAATAGACATTCCGGACAACATGACGGAAACCCCGGTAGTCCTCCAACAATTCGAGAGTCTGATGCGGACCGCCGGACGCACACCCGGCACCTCGCAGATCATCTGGTCCAGCAGCATCCGATGCCAGTTTGCTCCCTGGGGTACACTCCCGTCAACAGCCCGGGCAATCAGTTGGAACACACGCTCAGTTCCCGAATAGAAGCCGTGCATATTGAGCGCCGTGCTGTCTGTATAAAAATCATCTCCGGTCTGCCGGAACCGCTCCCATCCATCTCGGATACGCCCGGTCACCTTTTCCAATTCTGTCAGCTCGGCCTCAATGCGCTTTGCCAGTCTTCTCCATTTGTCATTTTCACTGTTCACAAGTCAATCCCTTCTTTTTCGACGATTTTCAGCAGGCTCGGCGGACAGGTTTCAACATCTGTCAGGTCAATCTCAAATTCCTGGCTGAAACCGGTCACATCCGCCACCGCACGGTAAAATCTGTCCGGTGAAATTCCCCAGGCGGCAAGATCAATGTCCGACCACTGCGTGAAGTCCGGGGGACGTGACAGGGAACCGAAGACAACCACACGGAAGGCGCCGAATCTGTCCCTCAGAATATGTGAGGCGGTACGGGCTGTCTTCCACGCATGTTCACGGTGCCTGTCCGAATCCGATTGAATTTTCAAACCTTTCCTAATCATTTTTATGTCTCCTTTTCCATGGTTTATGAAACCTTTTCGGGTAAAAGGTCATGGTCACAGTGCGCTTCAGCGTATTTTCGCTGTCAGCCGGGGGATTTATCCCTCGGCTTCTCAGCGTGCTTTCGCCTCCACCCGTGAGACTGATCTCCGGCATCCGGCGATTCAGCCCGAATCAGGCCCCGAATAAAGCCCTGAAATAGATTTCAGGGCTGAAAGAGAAAGCAGGTACAGCTATGACAGCGTGCTTCTGCATACTTTAACATGACTGATTGTGTTTCTATGCAAGCTCAAACAGTTCCACATCCGCCCTCTGAATGAATATCTCCTCTGAATCATCTGTTTTCAGCGCAGTCTTCCGAGGTTCGATTCCGAGCCGTCTGCAATCCTTCAGATATTCATCCACGGCGTTCTGGAAGCTCATTTCAAAGTCCACGGCAGTCTCCGCCTCAAAAGTGATCAGCCCCTCGACTTCCAGTTTTCCCCAGAACACCTTGTCCTCATGAGAATAATGGATACTTCCCACATAACCTTTGTATTTAAGATATTCCATCATGCCAGCTTCTCCAGTATCTTCTGTATTTCTCTGATCACATAAGTTTTCAGAATGTTTCCCGGATGAGGTTTGTGAATGGAAATAGGGAACGAGCCGTCATTTCTGTAAAATTTCACCCTCGAACCGCCGCCCTCGATTTTGTTGTAATCCATATTCACCAACAGCTTCTCCAACTCCTGATAAGTCAGGTCTTTTCTCAGCGGTCTTTCCATGAACTTCTTTACAAGTTTGTCTTTTTTGGTCATTTTTGGTTATTGCCTCTGATATTCAAACAATCTCTGTAGGTCACCCATGGTCCATAATTTTGCCCTTGTGATGATCTGCTCCTCATAACCCGGGCAGCCAGCAGAAAATCAACAATAATGCCTCCCACCCTCACAGACACGACAAAGGGGTTGGCCGGCTGAGGTTTTTCAGTATTTTCAATGTGTAGCAGGTGTTCGAGACGGTCAAGTGTTTTTTCCAGAATATATTCATGACCGGTTCTCTGAAACCCCTTCGGGGTAAGGCATCATGGTCACAGTGCGCTTCAGCGTACTTCAGCTATTAGCCGGGGGATTTATCCCTCGGCTTTGCTATCAGTGCGCTCCAGCAAGCCTCGGAATCAATTCCGAGGCTGACGGCTCAAGCAGGCTGAAGGCAAGCCCCGGAATCAATTCCGAGACTGAAAGCGAAACCGGGTCAATGAATCAGGCCACGAAATTGATTCCGCAGCTTTATGGCAGGATCGCATGTCCGCCGATATTCCTCAGATATATGTGATCGTCAAACTCCTGCAAAGTGATTCTGATACTCATGTCAATGGAAATTTCATACACCGGCGGCTTTTCATGTCTCAGAGCCTGCACCTTTTTATAACGCAGGGAAGGATGATTTCTGTTTTCAAGGAACAGTTTCAGTTTTTTCCTGACCTTGTCCCGGATATTCCTGTCAAGTTTCATCAGCCGCTTTTCAAAATTGCGCGACCATTTAATTTTCATCGGCATCTTTCTCAATTTCCTCAAACATCCGGTCAATGCTGTCCGCTGATTTTATGTCTCCCGTCCTGTAATCTTCCGAGGCCTCCTTTTCCGCCAACTGCCAATCCTGTCTGTGATAACGTGATTCGTCATCATGTCTGCCTGTGAAGACAATGATGACATCCATATCCTTCTGATGCGGCACATCTTCAAGGGGTATGATTTTTCCACCTCGGCAAATTCCCCTGATGGCTACCTGTGACATGTTATTCTCCTTTTTATGAAATCCGAGATATGTCCCGGACGATGTCTGTCCTGGGAAATACTTGGAAAAAATGTTGATTTGGGCATGGTACGCATTAGGGCCTCGGGGGTCCGAAAGGCGATTTTCCTCAGGATAAGCATCTTGTCAACCATGCAGAAATCTCCTTTCAAGAATATTTTTTTCCAAAACGGAAAAATCAAACCAGGCTCTCATGGTCAGTGATTCATAAGCGTGTCTGGCAAAAGGCGCGTTGTCGGCAATCACTTTCCTATGTGCCAGTATCCTCATTTTAAGGGTCAGGGGTGCTGTGTTCAGTATCACGAGATCAATCTCGTCGGTATTCAGCATGTCCGCCAGTCCGCCGAGAATCTTCAGTTCTGCCCCTGCAATATCAGCATCCTCCGAGAGACAGACAGCAATGTCCACATCGCTCAGAGGGCAAATCTTTTCCCTTTGGCAACTTCTCTCTGTTTTATCTTTTTTCTGCCCATCCTCACTCACTGCACAACTGGGTCTTAAAATATTCATTCATGGAATCACAGGATATGACAGAGCTTGGCGGAGTGTCTCTCCAAGGTGATTCCTCATGAGTCATGTTCATCAGCTTCCATGCTGAAAACTGGCCGAACACAGCATAAACCTCATCCAGCAGTTCCCTGACATCCTTATCATACACAGAATAATCCATGTCATCAGGTTTCGGCAGCGGGAGTGAGTCATACTTCCTGTATTCATCGTACAATTCGGGAATCACGGGTCCGTGCGTCCATGCCTCGATATCCGCCTCAAACAGGGGCTTTTCAAAAATAGCCTGATGGAACCCCTGAGCGTAATAAACGAGTTTCTGCAGTTTCATGTTTGAGATCAGGTCGCCGGCCTCCTCATTCATCAGTGCCAAAAAATATTTGGCAACATCATGGCAAGTCATCATTTTCTCCTTTCCATTCTACAAGATTTTGAAAATCTCGCAGGTTTTGCCAGGTGGCTTTGCTCTGCCCCGGGCTGGTTTATTCAACCCCTTCGTTTCCCAGGGTGGTGCTGCGCTGACCCTGGGCTGGTTTATGAAACCCCTTCAGGGTAAAACGCCATTGCGGACGGGATTGCAAATCCCGTCCGGCCTGAGAGGTTTTTAAAACCTCGCAGGTCTTGTCACTGACGGGGCAGAAACATTGCGGACGGGATTGCAAATCCCGTCCGGCCTGAGGTATTGCTCCGAACAATTTTTTGAGTTCGCTGATGGCCAATACGGTCTCATTTTT
>JAOZLU010000091.1:0-10770 GCA_029934695.1 Desulfobacterales bacterium
ATAGAGTTCTCTTTCAGGCATTTTTGGTTCCTGTTCAAATCAGTAATTCCCGATATCTCTGGTGGATACTTCCTCATCATTCTATTTTAAAGGGCTGCTATCCGGCTCAAAAAACAGTGCAAACGCCTTAATCAATATATCTTTCGGGTCTCCATCCGGAAGTGTCTCAATAAAAAACGATTCAAAATTTTTCAACATATTCTTTCCCATCAGCGAATACTCTTTGTTTGGATTTTGCATCATTTTCAATAACTTAAATTCAGATAAGAATCTTTCCCTCACTGTGTCCAGAAAGTTTTCTTCGTTAATTTGCCCTTTCTCGATATCTCTCTTAATTGACAGAGCTGTTTTCTTTAATTCTGTCCTGATACCATCAATTGCTTTTTTTCTGTTAAGAATTAATCCCCGCCTGTTAAGTTTACAGATATTTATTGATTCTTTTCCATGTATCGAACCATTTTTTTCCCTTATTTCACCACAAATGCTGACCTTGAGATGGTTTTCAGGAGTACTGATTTCAGGATGAAGCAACAACGGCTTCTCGGAGCAAAATGATAGAGAATCCGCTTTCCACTCAGCCATATTTTTTTGCGGCTGAAAGAGGCGATCTTTTTCATTCTCCAAAGGAAAAGAATCCCCCTTTTCCATATTACACACCTCACAGCAACTTATAAGATTACTCCATTCATAGACCAGCCAGTAATATCCCGGATGTTCACTGTTCTCTCTCACGCGTCCCTTGGGACGATAATGATCAATTCGCATATAACTATGAGAAGGGTTAATATGAGATTCACAATAGCCGCATTTATCTGAATAGATACTCCTCAACAACTTTCGTATTGTCTCTTCCCCATAAATATGGTTTCTTGCTTTGTGATTTTTCCTTTCCTGCAAAGCCCTTTCCACCCATTTTATGGTTTTGTCTGATATTAGTGCTGACGGTTTTTTCTTCGCCTTATGTACCTTAATCACTTTCTGTCACTCTCTTTCATACCAGTCTTTCGGAATAATTTTTCCAGATACAGCATCTTTTGCAATTGCTTCTTCAATGGCCCTGCGTTCAAGAATATCTTTGTAAGTATCTTCGCTATCAAGCGATTCATAGCCATTAAGGTCGTCGCTGAACAAGTCCTCCAGCCTGAACAGCGGAGAACTTAACAGGGCATTGGGATGCATTCTGCTTACATCAATCCCTGTCTCCCGAATGACAGTGCCGCTGACTTCATCTCGTTCAACGACAAAGAATTTTGATCCCGCAGGCGCGCCCAGCAGCGGGATCGGACTGTGTGCGCTGCAAACAAACTGGACCCGGGGAAATGTCCTGCTTAACAGACCTGGAAACTCGCGCTGATATACTGGATGAATATGTATGTCAAGCTCGTCAATAACCACGATTCCCTCCAGCTTTTCCGGATCAGTCTCCTCGGGCTGCATTTCAAAGAGACGAATCAGAATATCCCCCGCCATGGCGAGGATACTCCTGTGCCCGCTGCCGATCTGACGGATTTCTGCCCAGTATCCCTTTTCTCTGTACAGCAGGTAGTCCTTTTCCAGCCTGATCTCCGAGATGTTCGGCAACAGTTCTTCCAGAAGCCTCATAACATTACGCCGGCGGATATCAGTCCCGGGTTCCGAATCCTCCCGCAGCTTCTGTCCGATGATCCAGCGTTCGATATTACGCAGATTTCCTCTCTGGTCTAACAGATTCCTTTCCGGATCGATGTGCTCTCTCTCCTGGCCGATGCTCAGATCGCCCTGAATCTCCAGACGCGAGGGGCCGTAAGCACAGAAGTAGCCGACAGGATCCGCACCTGACCATCCCCGTATTTCCGTATGCCATGCGACAGTATTTGTCTTCTCTCGGCCCTGAACCCACAGCCCCGCACTGATTCGGCATTTTTCCTGTCCTCGGAGCAGGTCTCCGGCATTTCTCGGTCCGCATACCCCGATGGTCAGAGCCTGAAGAAAAGCTGTTTTCCCGGACCCGTTCTCTCCCGATAGGAATATCCAGGGAATCTTATTCGTCAGATGCGGAATAACAATATTCTGAATACAATGGAAATGCTCTATTTCAATCTTTTGCAGGGCATAAGGGAGAAAAACTTTCGCTTTTTCTGACATGGTATTGTTTCCTTTTGTCCAGCAAGCCCGCAGTTAATATCACTTTCATCAAAAATCTTCCGATTTCTGTAAAATTTCTCCGAGCAAACCTGCACGTTTGAAATCTTTTCTTTGGGAACAATTGGGCCCGGGGCCAATTCACTCTGTTCCACAAGCTTCCTGAAATCGACATTTCCGTCCTCGGACCGTAATTTCAGGCGGTAATGAAACAGCCCGGAAATCTGCTCCTTCCCATTAATATCCGCAAGATGGAATTTTCTTACCCCTTCGTCCACCGGCGTGGTTACATAAAGATATAGTTGTCTTTCAGGCATTTAATTTCAGAGTCCCTTAATTATCCTCAGTAAATCAGGATGGTCAAAATATAGATATACAAACTATCAAAGCAACGATGAAGTAAGTAGATGCTCACTAATATGTCTTTTTCATTTTACATACTTTTTTATTATTTCCCTTGATTTTTTCATTCCTTTGTAGTGTTTTGTAACATCTTTCAGATAAGTGGGATTTCCCCCTCCGTTATAGTCTTTTATCGCTGTGTTCCAGCCTTTCCAACCAGATATATACCATTCTTGTTTTGCCTTCTTATATTTTAAAATCTGATCAATTGAAATATTAGTGCCCTTTAATGTATTGTACTTTTTTATGACATCAACAGTCGTTCCTAATTTTATCGCAATATTCCACAAATAATCCCCGGATTTAACCACATATTCTAATACATCTCCACTCTCGACTGTTCTTTGGTTAAACTTTGCAGCTTTACGGAATAGCCAAGCAACCCCTGCCTCAATACTTGTTTTGGCATCCATTCGTTCAGTCTTATTTAACTGGCTATAATCCCAGCCTTTACCCTTTTTCCAAGGAGTCACTTTTTTCATTTTTAGCGTATTACGCAATTTTTTTACTGGTAATTAAATCTGTATGCTCTTTACCTTCTCTGAGTACAGATAACGCGGTATCTCCCTGATTGGCAACTTGCATAGGATCATACTTTCGTGCGTCAGGGTAGCTTTCAGGGGCCTCTTGCTCAATCATAGCTCGGATCCATTCGGGATCTAATTTTATAGTCGGTTTAAGCTGTTCATTATATGATCTGACAATGTTGTTAATATAATTATATAAACTTGGCGACTCAGGTATTATGTCATATATTCTGATAATTTTTAAGTTGCCTAATACTAACTTATTGGCAGTATCCTCGATAATTGCGTCGCCTGATTTTTGGCACAACATAATATCATTTGAAACAAAGTTTTTCAGACGCTCTGTATTAAATTGGTCATAAGTACATAAATGCCTAAGAAGTGTTTCTGCCTCCAAACCAGATAAGATCGATAATTCACTTCCAAAAAACCGCAGAGGATGAAAAAGGAAGCTAAAACTCTCAGCAATTATAAAATCACCTGTTGGTCCATTAAGAATAATTTCCCCCATAAGAATGCCTTTATCTCAGTTTTCTCCTCTCCAATCTCATATTCGGCAAAAGTTCACTCCATTCTATCCTGTCAACAGAAATCTCTTTGCCTTTATTTGAAAAAATAAGTAAATTACCTTCCACACCATTGGCCAGGCGTATGTCAAGATATCCGAAAAGTAACAGAGTATTGCCATCACAACGTAACGGACGCTCATTAACATAACGGATAACATGCAGGAGTTCAAAGCTCCTGTTAAATACCACGATCTTATTTAACCCTCTCGGTGCTGCCATGGCAGGAATAATTTCCCGGACATCAAGAACATAAAGAATCTCGCCTTCGACATTCAGATTACCGATATGACTGAAATGAGTTAATACAAGGTCTGTCGGGTTGGTAACTCCCGATTTTTTTAGTTCCTCATAGAAAATAAGTCTTTCTCGGCCTAATTCCGGAATACTTGAGCCTGAATATATGAGAATACAGATAATTATTAAAGCATAAGTGATTTTTTTATACTTCATTTTGGGCAGTCCATGTCCAACACCTCATATATAACCCCGGTTTTGTATTTTCGGAATAATTTTTTTGGAGCGATTTTATGACTTGAACAATCTTCTCAAAATTATCCGGTTCTGCCTCTAACCAACCCCGTAAAGAATAAAAATATGCCATGTCACCCTCCTGAACCTGTAAGGAACACGCTTTCAATCAACATCTGTATCATCAGTCTCGCTTCCCTGAGAAGACTGATCAGATGCCACCCCCGCATCTTCAGACACCGCACCCGCATTTTCAGACACATCCGCCGGCCCGAAGCGATACGCAAACCTGCCTTCTTCATCCATATCCGCAAATATCTCCTCAGAGACCTCCCCAGCGGCCATCTGACCGAGAAGTCTCTCTGAAAGTTCGGGAAGCAGGTTCTGGGTCAGGATATGATCCACATTGCGTGCGCCGGTATCCACCTGGGTGCATCGGGCAGAGATGGTCTCAACCAGCTTGTCGCTGTAAGCAAAAGCGATTTTGTGATTCTCCTCAAACCTTTTCTGAACCTTGTCTAACTTTAACCGGACGATCTTTTGGATCACCTCATCATCCAGGGGATAATACGGCACAATCACCAGACGCCCCAGGAATGCCGGTTTGAACTGTTGCACGAGTTCAGGCCGAATCCGGCTGATCAGGGTTTCCGGGTCCGGCGGATTCTGAGGATCACGGCAGGCCCCCAGGATTCTCTCGGACCCCATATTGGACGTGAGCAGAATCACGGTGTTTCTGAAGTCTATGCTCAGACCCTCCGCGTCCTCCAGCGTCCCCTTGTCAAAGACTTGGTAAAACAACTCCATCACATCCGGATGCGCTTTCTCCACCTCATCGAGAAGCACCACGCTGTAAGGCTTGCGGCGCACGGCTTCGGTCAGCACGCCGCCCTGTCCGTACCCCACATACCCCGGAGGCGAGCCTTTAAGCCCGGAGACGGTGTGGGCCTCCTGATATTCGGACATATTCAGCGTGACCATGTTCTGATCCCCGCCGTAAAGGAGGTCTGCAAGGGTGATGGCGGTCTCTGTTTTGCCGATTCCGCTGGGGCCGACCAGAAAAAACACGCCCGCGGGTTTATTCGGATCTTCTAATCTGGCCCGGGAAGTCTGAATCCGCCGGCAGATCGTATCCAACGCATCGGACTGCCCCACGACCCGCTCTTCCATATTTCCCTTCAGACTGAGAATGCCCTGTATCTCATCCGTGAGCATATTTCCCACCGGAATGCCGGTCCATCCGGATATGACATCCGCAACCACCTGGGCATCCACACAGGTATGAATCATGGGCGTTTTGCCCTGAAGGGATTTCAGTTCCTCTTTCAATGCTGCCAGTTGAGAGATTGATTCGGCCATATCCTCGGCTTTCTCCGCGGGTGCTTCGCTTCCATCTTCAGCCTCAGCGGGCCGGGGATCGAGGTTCGAGCGCTGAACTTCGAGATTTTTCTGGAGTTTGATGATCTGTTCCACTTTTTCCGCTTCCGCTTTCCAGCGTGCGTCCGCTTCCTTTTCCCGTTTTTTCAATGCGTCCAGGTCATTTCTTAATTCATCAATTCTCTCGGCATGATCTCCGCCTGAAATCTGCTCCCGTTCCAGGATATCGAGTTCCATTTTCACCAATGATTCCCGACGGGTGATATGCTCGAGTTCAGGAGGGGTGGCGTTCTGCTCAATAGCGACGCGGGCGCATGCGGTATCCAACACACTGATGGCCTTGTCCGGCAACTGTCTTCCCGAAATATAGCGATGAGAAAGCCTGACTGCATCCTGTACGGCTTCATCCAAGATAACGACATTATGATGGCTCTCAAGATGCGGGACCAGTCCCCGGAGCATATCCACGGCAGAGTCCTCGCTCGGTTCGTCCACCTGAACCACCTGAAACCGACGCGTCAGGGCCGGGTCTTTTTCAAAATATTTTTTGTACTCAGACCAGGTGGTCGCGGCAATGGTGCGGAGTTCTCCCCGGGCAAGGGCCGGTTTGAGGAGATTGGCCGCGTCTCCCTGGCCTGCTGCCCCGCCTGCGCCGATCAGGGTGTGGGCTTCGTCAATAAAGAGAATGATGGGCTGGGGTGAGCTTTTCACTTCGTCAATGACCGACTTCAGCCGCTTTTCAAACTCTCCTTTCACACCTGCGCCGGCTTGGAGAAGTCCCAGGTCAAGAAGACGGATGGAGACATTCTCAAGCAGGGGCGGCACATCCCTGCTGACAATACGGATGGCAAAGCCTTCCACCACAGCGGTTTTTCCCACGCCTGCCTCGCCTGTGAGAATCGGATTATTCTGACGCCGGCGGGTCAGGATGTCGATGATCTGGCGGATTTCCATGTCACGGCCCTGGATTGGGTCGATAAGTCCGGCTTTGGCTTTCGCGGTGAGATCAAGGGTGTATTTGTCCAGCTCGGGGGTCTCGGATTTGCCGGATACCGGTTGCTGGTTGCGGCTTGCGGGTTCCTGGATGGACGGAGATTCCTCGCCTGATGTCCGGATGATCTCCCGGATGTCATCTTTGAGGGCAGCCCGGGGAATTTTCAGGAGCGCGGGAGCGGATTCAAGGATATTTTTTCTGAACTTGCCGTCGTCCAGAATCGCCAGAAGAATCGCTCCGGAGCGTATTTTTGCCGCATCCATCTGAATCGAGGAGACGGCCCATGCCTGTTCCAGAATCCGCAGGATGTTCCCGGAGAGTGAGGGGGTATGCGTGTTCCCCCGGCGGAATTCTTCAATGGTCAGGGTCAGTTCTTTGTTAATGTCTTCCGGCCTGATTTCATAATATCGGAAGAGTCTTGATATATCCGTATTCGGGATATCCAGCAGCGTCAGGAGAAAGTGTTCGATCTCCACGTCATAATTGGTCTGGGATAAACATAAATGAGCTGCTGTTTCGAGTCCTTTGCGGCATGTGGGGTTCAGTTTCCCGATGAGGCTTTGCAGGTCAAGGGTCATTTTTTTCACCTGTTATTCTTTTTTAACTGTAGGACAGTTTTTCAAATTGTCCGTCCGAAAAAACAATTTGGAAAATTGTTCTACATTTTTATTCAAACTCCGTATATGTTTCAATGGCTCTTTCGCATTCTGAAAAAAAATGATCCAGAATACCGAGCAGTTTTCCGGGATTTTCAATTGAAATCGGTAGTGGATGCCGGATAAACTGTTTTCCTTTGATTTTCCCGAACTGCCAGATGTCGCCGGTGGTGACAATGGCATGGACCGGGAGTTTGTCGGTTTTGTTCAGTTTCTGACAGGCCAGCAATTGTAACAACGCCTGACTCCATCCCTGTTCAAATTTCTCATCTTTGGCTTCTATGGTCAGAAGCAGGGGACGGTGAAGTTTTTTCAGTCCTCTGGGGCTTTTTGATGAGATAATATAATCGGGAATCAGATGAAAATCATCCGTTTTTATGGTAATGTGGCTGAACAGACTGAGTTTTCCCGGATGTCTCTGCCAAATCTCTCTCAGAAAGGGAACGATCAGGAATTCGCAGATAAATGCCTCCTTATCTTCCGCTCCCCTGTTCATCAGCGAAAATTCGAGTTGTGAGAGGAACTTTTCCTCGGGTGTCAGAGGTGATATTTTCTCAGAATCAAAGAACTTGCTGAACTGAAATTTCAGGTCAAAATATTCGAGTATTTCATCTGTGGTTTTAAGTTCTTGCAGTGTCATGTTTTCACCCTGCTGATATGTTTTCACGTCGCTGGACCATAAAAGCGTTTTGCCAAATTTTATGCTTGGGGTCATTTGGGGCTGCCTGATAAAGACCGGGGATGAAAAGTTGTGTAATATCTCTGTCAGGCTCCCAGCGTACACCTGTGTATCTGGACTCTTTTTTTATGACCTGTGTTCTGGGGGTTCCGGCCCATGCAAAGAGACGCTCTTTCACGACAACTCTGACCAGCACATCCAGATTGCTCCATTCCGTATCAATGGCCAGACATTTCCGGGCAGCCGCGCTGAGTGACTGGTTCCGAAACGCAGCATATTTTTTCAGGGCTTCAAAGGGCGTGAAGCTGATCCACCAAGGGCCGGTATAAAGGCGGTCAAGGTATCTGGTGTCGCCGAATCTGTACATGACGATGCCGGGAGAAAGTGTTGTTTTTGTCAGGGTCAGAAGCCCTTTCCTTGCGTCTGATATTGAGGATTTCATAAAATCCTGGTTTAATGTTTTCATGTTTTGGCCTCGGGCAGTGTGGCTGTTGCTATTGTCTCGGCTATTCAAATGCGGTCATCAGAATTGTATTTCATCGCCTCTGAGCAGACAAACATGCCTCATATACGACGTAAAATCTCGCTAAGAATCGTAACAGTATTTTCAACACTGTTATTGGACTGTTTTCCGATTCTTCCACCATGGGCAATAAAATTTCTATGTTCAATAATGGCGGATAATTGTTCGGATAAAGACTTCGGAATATGATTTTCCAACAAATTATATACGTTTTTCAGACTATATATATCCTCCTCATCCTTGACAAATGATGCAGCGATCTTGTTAAACGGAGCAGGTTTTCTGTATCTTTCTTTTACGATGCCTTTTAGTTGACCGGATGCATTGTTTATTTCATTGAAAACGATTTGTTCAAAGTGTGCAACAATATCTAAAAAGAATAACTCATCAATTTTAAAATATAGTGCATCGAAATATTTAGCGACTTCTCTTTTCCTGTTAACTGCTTTTTTGCCGGATAAGGGAATTTCAATTTTCTGAGCATATTTGTCTCCCGGATTTGACACCCTTTCCCGGGCATTCTCGCAAATTCTTTTCAGGCAAATATATCTCTGAAACAGTTCTCTGAATTTATCATTTTCAGACATGATATTAATAATACTGCAACCAATCTTCCAGTGTGC
The DNA here is from genome assembly GCA_029934695.1 of Desulfobacterales bacterium. Lineage (GTDB taxonomy): Bacteria > Desulfobacterota > Desulfobacteria > Desulfobacterales > 4be13 > JAOZLU01. Next base: position 8,940 of record JAOZLU010000091.1, read on the forward strand.
GTTCTAAGGTTTCAGGATTAAATGCTTTCCGGTCTTTTTTATTTTTCGGTTCCCATAATTCCCAGTGAGAACGCTGCTTTTCATCATCCTCTGTAAGTATCAGCATCTTCTTATCATCAGGATGACCGCTCACATATACATCCACTCTTCCATCCGCTCCTATGATATTTTTGCCGATGGGCCGGAATACAACCAAAGGATCACCAAGGTCAAGTTCAAACACATTGACAGGATATGTTCCCATATGTTCTTCAGTCAGGCTGATTTCATAAGAATGTAATGATATGTAGTTCTTATCAATATATGATTTTAGCCATTTTTCAACGTTGCTGTATAGAGTCTCAAGTTGCTTTATCCATGTATCCCGGCGCTCATCCCAGTCAATCTCAGCATCTCTTTTTTTCTTGTTCAGTGAAATCTTTTTTAGTTTTTCCTCAAGGCTCATAATATTACCTCTGGTAATTATTCAAATGCGGTCATTCGCAATGAATGGCGGGTTGTTCATAATTTTCAGAACTGTATAAAACCCGTCCTGGTCGCGCTGGATGTCTCTGCCATATTCTGCGGTCAGCTCGACTGCTTCACCATTGCCGTGCCTGAACACGAACTGAAGGCTTTTCTGGCTCAGGTAGCCACGGAATTTAAGCTTTCCTGCTTTGCAGACTGTTTTGAGATCAAAATCCTCCTTGCTGCTCTGTTCACCGTTTTTCAGGACTGTGGCGACGGACAATGTGCCGGAAACCTTTCCGTGGCAACGCACATAGACGGTCAGGGGCGGTTCTGAAGAGAACCACCCGAAAGCGACGGCGATGGCGGCGGAGCACACGAGCGCGGCAATTGCTGCCAGGACAATATTACGGCGGTTCATTTCACGACCTCGTTCACATAGGCTATTTCGTCAGTATTTGTTTGAAGAAGCTTTTAATTTTTTCATCTAGAAATGTTTCTGAATACAACAAAACGACTATATTGCTTCGACGCAAAGCGGTATATCCTGTTAAAATAATTGTATTAGCTAAAAATTTGGAATCATTGCTTGTGACAAGTTTATAGTTTTTTATTGCGATCTTTTCGTCGGGATACCCCAGTGCTATTATTCCTAAGTGCAAACCACTTGATGTCCCTTGGTTTTGAATAAGGATTTCTTTACAATCAAGGATATTCACTTCTGAAATATACTTCTTTCCAAAGCTATGTTCTACAAAGGCTCTTTTATCATCGTTCTTAGAATATATCTCACATACTTGGAAGCTATCCCAATCTGAAGACAATTCCGCGACAAATTTCTCTTTCACTTCATTGGTCAGAGATTTTCCGGTGCAATCCGCGCAAGCGGGTTCCATGATAAATAATAAGGTGGCAACAATAAAGTAAATTTTTAACATTGTATTCTCCTATTAAGGCATTTTCAGCTTTACCAATGGTGGGCGTGAAGCCTTCAAGTACTTGATGAACATTTTTTTTGCTCTGCCAATCTCAACGAGCTGGTCCGCTCGATCTGTTGATGTTGGTCCGGAAAGACTAATGAGGAAATCATTAAAAATATCAAATCCTCGTGGCCCGTTGCAGATTTCAATACAACCTATAGATGCGTAAACCTGAACCTTAGGGTTATCGGGTCCGTCGTGGATAAGGAAGTTTCCATAAACCTGCCAAGCCCCCCTTTCCAAAGAGACAGCGCTATGGACAGAGTAATTGGGTAACCAAGCTTTTATCACATGAACTTGGAAATCTGCAAGTCCGACGACAGTAGGTGGGGACTTAGGTGTTTTCCCTTGAACACCAAATCGGATCACCTCAAACATCCGTTTGCAGTCAATACCGTTTTCAT
>JAOZLU010000091.1:10870-16630 GCA_029934695.1 Desulfobacterales bacterium
TAAATTAACATTCCGCATCTCATATTCTCCTCAATTATTGCTATTCCCCCATCTGATTTATAGCCGGATTTTCAGCAGATCGGAGGGCAACAGGTGTTTTTTTGGTATTTTGACTTCCTTTACAAATAAGATGACCATTATTTTTTAACGAGGACGCAAAAAGCCGACCCCTTTTAATTTATCGTCTTCTCTAATCGCTTTCCGATATATCTGTATCTGATCTGATCTTTAGGAATTGTTATATATTCTCCGTTATTTTGCAACATCAACAAATCTTTTGTAAAAGAAAAAATCAATTCATCTCCTTTTTGCATGATTTTTGTGAAAGGGACGGCGGACGAGGGCGTGTCATCTTCGTTCACCGTCACATCAAGCTCACCGATATATTTCATTTGCAGATCACTAAGCAAATATACGCCGATCCCATAACTGAATTCAGCACCGGCTTCTGCTAATATAATTAACGGCTTCTCTGCCTTAACATTTTTGAAAACTGACGGTTTCATGTAGTAACTGTCCCCGGCCCCGTGTGATTGGAATCGGATAACTGGCTTCCCCTTAATCTTCTCGATCAGGAATAATCTGAGACCGTAGTCTTTTTCACTATCCTTTTTGGGATTGCGGCATGGAACAAGGAAAAGATTTTTTCTCAATCGTACAGCGGATTGGCAGTTTTCAAGACGGATTGAACTCAGATCCATCTTTTCACCAGGAAAATCCGTTTTTAAATATTCCTTTTGGCCGCCCGTTTCATCGGTCACTGAAACAGCAGATGAATTGCAGGCAAGTAAACAAATGAAGCTCATTATTACCCAAAATTTTTTGAAAGACATTATGACCTCACATTAAGGATAAATTTTAAACAGCGGAGAAGCTTTGTCTAATCAGCCGCGCTGTATGCTACGCCTGATGAACAGGAGCATTGAGCGGGCATTTGCCATAAATTTTCATCGGACTGACTCGTCCTCCCAATCCCAGACCGCAGTTGAGCTGCGTCCGAATTTCAAAGTGAAGATGGTTCTCGCTTGCAGGTAGATTTGACGCGTTACCGGTTTTTCCACATGTTCCGATTTTCTGTTTTACGGATACACGGTCCCCTTTTTTTACGTCTGTTTTCTGCATGTGCGCGTAAAAAGCATAATACGTTTTGCCTTTATATTTGAATGACATGCACATTTGAAGTCCATAATCGCCGCTGTTTTTTATGAATTCTACCGTCCCATCTGCCACAGCATAGGCGGCTGTTCCCTTTTTTGCCTCGAAATCCCAGCCCTGATGCGCTCTCTTTCCACCGTTACGCACCATTCCGAATGTGTTGCTGTTTTTCCGACCCCGAATGACATTTGTCTTTAAAGGCCATGCAATCCCTGTCGTCTCCGCAGAACCGAGTTTTTTAATGGTTCTGCCGCCGGGATCAACCCGCCCGTCCGGCGATGCTATCCCCATCACTTTCCGTTGAAACGCTTCAATCGCTGAGATGGTCTTTGACCCTATTTGACCATCTGCTTTCAGAAGAGGTGTCGGCGCAATAGCTTTGATGTTCTGATTGAGCAACTTCTGAATCGTGACGACATCCTGATGTTTGTTCACACCGCCTTTTCCAACAGAAGCGGTAATAGCTGCATTCGACATAAATCCCTCCTAATCTGATCTCTCGTTACGAGGCCCCATAACGCATTTTTCACCTGAATACAAAATTCCTTTTCCTACAGATTTTTCAGAAGTCAACATTTTTATGCCATCGGCGGCCATCCAATACTACCCAATTTCCATCAACCTGATGAAACCACAGAGTGATATTATAATCACCGTCTTTCCAATGCAGTTCTTTAATTTTGACTTTACGGTTTTTGGGATTAGTGAGCGGATATTATCTGCTGTTTTACCGGATGCGCTCATACATCCTATAAAAAAGAATAAACATCCTGTACAAATCATGTAACCGGCCGAGTGTTTTATGGCTACAAACATGGCGACGGCTACAAACATGCCGGCTCTGCGGGCCTCTGACCGTGCTGGTGTTTTCATGGCTACAAACATGCCGACCCTGCGGACCTCTGACCGGGCTGGTGTTTTATGGCTTATTGTAAGGACCCAAAAATTTTTCACCATCAAAGTGAATCATATGATCCGGTGACTCAGAAATCCATATCTCTGTTTCCCAAGCCACTTCTTTTACAAATTTTTGAAAAGTTTTCCTGTTCAGAAATGCGGTTACAAAGATCATATCGGCCCCGCAGTTTTTGGTGAGCCGTCTGAGCTCGGCAAGCCTCACATCGCTGATCGGGCCGGAACTGTGAACCGCCTCAATTAAGTAAAGCCAGTTTCTTTTTTCTGAATATGCCACAATATCAGGAAGCTCGCCATGTGACAGTTCAAAAAAATTCAGATCCTTCAGCTTCGATTCGTTCTTATAAAGAAATTTGTCAGCGGCATCGCCAACATATAAAATTTCACAGCCATAACCGTATCTTGGCAGAAAATCCTCAATCACTGCTTTCTGTAAAAGATTGTGTTCTCCCGGTGAAAAGATGATTTTCTCACCGGATGGCAGTTGTATCGGAATTTTCTGAATATTCCTGTCAGATGACAATATATCTTTCACTGATTTTTTGTTTTTTAATTTTTTCTGTGCATATAATTTCCATCCGGTGTTTGTTTCTGACTTGATATTTCTTAATATTTCAGCATAAAACGGATTTAATGCATAACCTCTTGTTGAGTCATTTCTGGCTGAACCCGGATTGGAATGCAGAATTATCTCTCCCAAAACCGGCAGTTTAAGATCTTTTCTTCTGATATCATCATAAGATCCGCTGGATATGTTCTCCTCATATTTATCATTGAGAATCTTTATTATCTCTCGTGTTTTCAGTGAGACTGAATCTGACAAGTCTTTTATATCATTCCAATTATTATCAATATCCTTATGAATCACGACTAAAAAAACCAGTGCCATTCTTTCCAGCCTTCTGGCTGTCATTTCATCAATAGGCATACCAAATATTTCAAGTATTTCAGCAGCCTGACATATAAGTTGTTTCAGAGCATCTGATTTTGATCTGAACGGACGGGATTTTGAAAGAAAGTCAGCAGATTTTTCATCTGGCATATTGTTATTCATTTTAATCAAACATTTCCAACTGTTTCGCTTTTTTCACAACCCTGCCTCCGGAATTGCTGACAGGGCGATTCATATAGTCTTTTACAGATTGTGCAATGCAGTACGACAGCATCGGAGGCACGGCATTGCCGATCTGATAAAAAATTCTGTTCTCTTTTCCCTCAAAACGGAACCAGTCGGGAAAACTCTGAAGTCTGGCAGCTTCTCTTACAAAAAGTCTTCTTCTCCTTCCGTCTGCCAGTCGGATTCTGTGCATATCGCCTGTCGGGGCCGCGATGTTTCTGCAGGTCAGAGTTCTCGCCGGCTTGTCCAGGTACAGGTCTCTCGGGTTTACACAGTATGAGGCTTTTTCATATCTGGCAATATATTCGTCCATGCTTTTTGTGAGAAATCTGGAATCAGACGGAGCCTGATCTGCCGATTTTCCCAATGCCTCCCCTGCTGTCACAGTTTTATTATGCTTCTGAGGGAATCTGAATCCCTCATTTTTATATCCTGCGACAAATACCCTTTCCCTGTTCTGAGGAATATTGAAACAACGTGCATTCAATAATCTGTAATCAACATAATAACCAATATTTTCAAGGTGTTCTATTATCTGATCAAGATACCATTTGTTTCTTTTAAACAGAATGCCTCTCACATTTTCAAATAAAAACATTTCGGGCTTTATTTTTCTGACAGCGGATACAAAGATGGGAAAGCCGTCTCTGGAATCGTTCAGTCCGAGTTTCTTTCCGAAAGCGCTGAACGGCTGACAGGGCGGCCCCCCTATCAGAATATCGCATGAAACGGGATACTCTGTGTCAATTTTCAGTTCTTTATTATGACATATGCCATTCAGATTCTGATTATATGTGCCACAGGCATCCTTATCTTTTTCATATCCCGTTGTTTTAAAGCCCTGAGCTTCAAATCCCAAAGACAGGCCGCCGCATCCGGCAAACAGATCAATGACTGTTTTGTTTAACTGTCTGTCTTCTTTGGGTTTTAATATTTTATTTATCTCATTTATATATTCCATATTTTATTTAGTTTAATGCCAGCCCAAAAGATTGTTACCAATCCACACCCCTCTTCCAAATAATCGTTTCTTCCCCAATCTGTAAGTCGCCCCCCAGCTAACTCTCAATTTCATCGCCTTAAGCTGAATTTTCTGAGCATCTCTGTGACGATTCTTTTTTATATGCTCGGCAACGATCCAGGATGCATTGATCTTTCTTTTTTTACCAGGAGATTCATAACCAAAAGGTTTGAAACCGCTTACCACGACAACCGGTTTTGAAGTTGTTGTCGTCATGGTCTTTCTCCTTTTTTCCTCCTTTCGTAATGCACAATTAGAATGCTCATGGCTTTTTGTCAGAAGTCAACATTTTTATGCCATCGGCGGCCATCCAATACTACCCAATTTCCATCAACCTGATGAAACCACAGAGTGATATTATAATCACCGTCTTTCCAATGCAGTTCTTTAATTTTGACTTTACGGTTTTTGGGATTAGTGAGCGGATATGTATTGAGTAATTCAATACGAAATTCCCCCACAATTTCCTGAATCAGAAAGGTATCACATCTTTCTGGAAATCCTAACTCGTCAAGTACCTTATTCATGGATAAGGTATTGAATTTGGTTATTTTTGAAACCTGATTATGTGCTGTTTCACCGGATGCGCTCATACATCCTATAAAAAACAATGAACATCCTATATAAATCACACGTTTCATTTATCATCCAAAGTCATGTAGGCTGGGTTGAGAAACGAAACCCGACACAATCAGGATGTTCATGGCTTTTTTCGTCCATCATAAAATACAGAATATTGAGTTTCACTAGGTTTAACTCAACCTACATGACTACTGGCTAAATTTTAGGGTATAGAGTGTTTACAACATAATCAAACACTTCAAGACCGAAGCTTTTTAATTTTGCAACTTCCATATCCTTTCCAGTTGGAACATGAATAAAAAAGGATAGCTTTTTATGTCCGGTACGAACGGATAAGAGGGTGTACAACATTTGCTCACATATATAGCCATCTGCATTACGACTAAGTTTAGTGGGATAGCCCATATTATTCAAACGGTTCTTTAACTCGCGACACAATTCAACACTATTCTTCCTTTCGTCTTTTCTAGGATATTTGGTACGAAGATTTTGCGAAATACCAATCTTCTGCTTCTGCTTTGTTAAAAAATTATTCGGATCAGCTTTTAGCTCTATTTCAAATTTCTTTGAACCCTCCCCAAATGCTATCCAGATATCCGGCCTATAAATTAAGGAAGCCCTTGTAGTTAATATACTGAATATCTCCTCTGTAAAGGGCTTATTATTTGACACATACCTACTTTCTACTTCCTTCTCCTTCCCAAGCTCATAGGTAGATTCCCATGCAACTTTCAATTCCATAGCTTTCAATTCCACCTTCTTATTGCCCGTACGTTTTTTTCTAATATAATCTGCCACGGTCCAAGAAGCATTGAGATTGACTTTTTTTCTCTCACCGAAAGGTTCAAAACCGGTCACCACAACAACGGGTTTTGAAATAGTTGTCATAGTCTTTCTCCTTTCTCCTTCCTTTCATAACGCATGTTGTGAAATTCCGCCTCATACAGCACCAAAAGGCAAAGTTTCAGTT
>JAOZLU010001117.1 GCA_029934695.1 Desulfobacterales bacterium
TGGAAACTTCTCCGTCAAAGTCAGAAAACAGCCCCGTTATGTGGACATGGACAAATGTATCGCGTGCGGGCTGTGCGCGCAGAAATGTCCAAAAAAAGTGGATGATGACTACAACGCGGGGCTGAACAAGCGGCGGCGGTCCATTTACATCAAATATGGTCAGACCGTTCCCCTGAAGTATGCCATTGATCCCACCCAGTGTATTTATCTCACCAAAGGCAAATGCCGGGCCTGTGAGAAATTCTGTCCCACCGGGGCCATCAATTACGAGGACAAGGCACAGATCGTCACCCTGAACGTGGGATCGGTGATTCTCTCGCCGGGCTTCAAGCCCTTTGATCCATCGGGCCTGGATTTCTACGGATATGACCGTATGCCTGATGTGGTCACGGGCCTGGAATATGAGCGGCTTCTGTCCGCTAGCGGGCCGTGCATGGGGCATCTGGTACGTCCCTCGGATAGCAGGGAACCCAAAAAGATCGCCTGGATTCAGTGCGTGGGATCCCGGAACACCAATCAGTGTGACAACAGCTATTGTTCCAGCGTGTGCTGTACCTACGCAATCAAGCAGGCTCTGATCACCGCGGAGCATCTCACCGATGATGACGTGGAGCAGTCCATTTTCTACATGGATATCCGCACCATCTGGAAAGAGGTGGAACGCTACTGCGAAGGGGCCAGGAACGCGGGCGTTCGCTTTGTCCGGGCACGTCCCCACACCATCATGCCCGGGCCGAACAACATCGGTGTGAACATGACCTACACCAGCGAGAAAGGCGAGCAGATCAACGAAGCCTTTGACATGCTGGTACTTTCCATCGGTCTTGAGGCCCCGGCTGATGCGCTGAAACTCGCTGAACGCTTTGAGATTGAACTGACTCCGCACAATTTTGTCAAAACATCGGGATTTGATCCGGTGGCTGCCAGTCGCCCCGGAGTTTATGTGGCGGGTGATTTCCAGATGCCCAAGGCCATTCCCCGAACCGTGATTGAGGCCTCCGCGGCCGCGGCCAATGCAGTAGACAAGCTGGCAGAGGTCCGGGGAACCCTGACCAAGACCCGAACCTATCCCCCGGAGAGGGACATCGCTGGCGAGGAACCCAAAGTCGGGGTGTTTGTGTGTTCCTGCGGCATCAACATCGCCAATGTGGTGGATGTGAATCAGGTGGCTGAATACGCCAAGGCCCTTCCCCATGTGGTGATGGTGGAAAACAATCTGTTCACCTGCT
>JAOZLU010001118.1 GCA_029934695.1 Desulfobacterales bacterium
AACGGTATATGGGCTGATTTTCTTAAAAAATCCCATTGAACTGAACCAGTGCCGACAATGCCTGAAATGGATCAAAAGTCTGATGTAAAAGGCCGGCCGGATAAAATTAAAATCCGATGGATCAATCCTGCCGGAATTGCCAAAGCCTTCATGAAGGTAGTACAGCAACTTACAAGTTCGTCACCCCCCTCTCTTATATGATAGATACAGGGGGGTGACGAATTTACAAGTTGCTGTAGTAGGGGCATAATCAATAATTAATTAAAACCAAAGAAGGGGGGTAAGACTTTATGAAATGTTTTTTTGATGAACAGGATCTTCATGATATTCTTAGCGGTTCTGTTTTTTTGGCTTGCGGAGGCGGATGCTCAATAGTCGGTGGTAAGAAAATGATGGATGCCGTGCTGAATATTACGGATAAGGTCGAATATGTTCCTTTCGAGAACGTGGATAAAGGAAAATTCATGGCAGTACATGCAGGAATGGGTTCTTCTGGAGCGCTCAAAGAAAATCCGCCGTTGGAATTCGGGACTTTGAGAAGTTTTAACCTGTTGGAGGATACCCTTAAAAAGAAATTGTTTGCAACGGGCCGTAAAGGTGAATATTCTCTATCGTATGTCGTGCCAGTGGAGAGTAGCGCACTTGCATATTTTATGTGTATGCTTACGGGTGTTCAAAAAAAAATACCCGTTCTTGATGGCGACGGAGGAGGGAGAGCTTTCCCCAAGTTGTCGATGTGTACCTTTGCCAGCGTCGGTGTTCCTGTTTCGCCGGCTGTTCTTGTAAACGAATTGCCTATGGATGACGGTGGTACGGAACTGATCATGAACCAGGAGTCTTCCGATGTTGTGGATGAACTGTGCAGAGCCGTGCTGGATACGCCTGTATTCAACAATGCAGCTTCTCTGGCTGGCTTTGCGATGTCCGGAGAGACATTGCACCGGGAAAATGCCGTAGTCAGAAATACCCTGACTAAAGCAAGAGATATCGGACGTGTAATTCGTAAAAATCCGAATGAGGCTGTTGAGGCCGTCATATCATTATTGAAAGCGCATAAGCTTTTCGATGGGGCGGTTGTTGACATCTCGGAACAGAGCAAAGGCGGGTTTAATATTGGCACCGTTGTCATTGAAAATGGTAAAAACAAAGTGCATGTCCTGAATCAGAATGAGAACATTATTGTCTGGTCCAGTGAAAAGAATTATCCTGTTGCAATGGCACCTGACCTG
>JAOZLU010000595.1 GCA_029934695.1 Desulfobacterales bacterium
AACATCAAACATCAAACATCCAGCATCCAGTTTTTATAGGGTTCGGCGCAAGTAGGAACCCGTACCTGGCTCGACTATAATTTTATCATCTTTGTAAGCCACTTTGCCGCTTTTGACCACTACCGAGGGCCAGCCTGTAAGGGTTTTTCCCTCGTAGAGAGAAAAATCGCCGTAAGAGAAAAGCTCATCTGCCCGCACGACCCGTTCTTTGTTGAGATCAAGTATCACAATATCTGCATCGCTTCCCACGGCAATAGTCCCTTTCTGGGGGAAAAGTCCGTATATCTTTGCCGGGTTCATCGTGGCCTTGGTCAAAATGGTTTCAATGGGAACATTGCGTTTATGATACCCTTCGGTCAGAATTGCAGGAAGATGTGTCTGAAGGATCGGGTATCCGGGCATGGCTCCCAACATTCCCGCTTCGGCCTGCTTCACTGCCTTTGTCATGCTTACATTGTCTGTTCCGAATGTATCTATATTGTCCTGGCGGACATTTTCCCACAGGCCGTCTGTGTCTGCCTGATCTCTCAGCGGCGGAAGCATTTTGCCCAGAAGGCCGAAGGGATCATGTTTGTTCACGGAAAGATAGGCAGAAGTCGTCTCACCATAAACCCGGCAGTTTTCGTTCTTACGAAGCAATGCAAAGCGGTCAGCACCGTCTTTGGTGGAGATATGCACGATATACAGCCGGTTTCCTGCCTGCTCCGCGAGATAGCAGGCCCGCATGATGGCTTCTTCTTCAGCCATGTTCGGACCTGTCTCGGACCAGTCGGCAAGTGTGCCATTGGGTTTTTCTTTGGCAACTTTGTCAAAAGCAATGTCTATGACGGACTGATCTTCGCAATGGGTACACGCAATGGCCCGGTCGCCCATGGACGCAACCTTTTTAAATCCCTCGTAAATAAAGCCGTCTGTCACCCCGGGGAAAACACCTTTGACACCGGCCATGTAAAACTTGAATGAGGTCACGCCGAACTGCTTGTAACATTCATCCATTTCATCCATCTGCTCATCTGTGAAGATGCTCAAATGGAAAAAGAGATCTGCTGATGCTTTTTGCTCAACAGTCTCAATGAGAGAACCCAACTGGGGAAGGTATGACTCTCCGCCGCCCATGAAAACGCCAGCAGAGGTCACTCCTCCAGCCAATGCGGCCCGGGTTTCGTGTTCGCACTCCATGGCGAATTCACCGAAGATGCCGAGGTGAATGTGAGGGTCAATAACTCCAGGCATCACGATATTTCCGCCTGCATCCACGGTTTCAGAAGCTTCAGGCATGTCCTTGGAATCTCCCAGGACAGCGACCTTTCCATCTTTGATACCCACTTCCAGATTGAAGAAACCGCTTCCCGGAATAAAGACGTTTCCATTGATAATTTTAAGATCCAGCATAGTTAATCTCCTTGTATATAAAAGTCAGTCCCGCGTTAGCGGGAATCATATTTAGAATCTCAATTCGGAGTGCGGAAATTATTTTTCGCATCCTATTTCGTCATGCACTCGGTTTTCGTGCCATAAGGAAGTTCCAAATAAATAATATACCCGATTCAAAAAACGTAGGGTGGGTTCCGCTTCGCTGCACCCACCCTACATTCCGGGTATTTTATTTTTGGGAAACCCCTCTTCTAACCATTAAGGAACGGTTTCACAAGTCGTAATTCCCTGTTCCTTAATGGCCTTCAATATCTTTTCAGGCGTGATGGGTGCTTCGGTAAATTGGATACCCAGAGCATGATAAATGGCGTTGGCTGAGGCCCCGACAGGCGTGACAGCTCCCGACTCGCCGCAACTTTTGGCTCCGAACGGTCCGTGCGGATCGGGGTCTTCGATTAAAATCGTCTTGATCTTTGGCATGTCTGACGGTCCCAGCATTTTGTAGTCGGTAAAACTGTTGTTGAGACACAGCCCTTTCTCGTCATAGTATGTTTCTTCTGTCAGAGAAAAGCCCAGGCCCTGTTGTGCGCCGCCGTCCAACTGGCCTTCCACAGAAGGCGGATGAATGGCACGGCCTATATCATAAGCGTTTACCAGTTCAAGAACTTTCACATCTCCTGTCTCAGTATCCACTTCCACTTCCACGAAACACGCGGCAAACGGGGGAGAATTGTGCGGGGGAAAGAAACTTGAATATCCCTGGATCTGGCCCGGCTCTCCCATTGTCTGACCGGTGGCCGGATCAATGTAGTTGTAAACTCCTTTGTAACTGATTTCCCAGATATCCACGGATTTGTCCGTGCCTTTGACAAAGATTTTTTTGTCCTTAATCTCCAAATCTTCGACCTTTGCCTTCAGGAGTTTTACGGCCCTTTCCAGAATTTGTTTCTTCACCTCCTCACATGCGGCGATAACGGCATTGCCCCCCACATAAAGGGTTCGGCTGGCATGGGCGCCAATGTCGTAGCCGGCAACATCTGAATCTCCGGCCTTCAGATGGACATCTTCCATGGAAAAACCCATGGTTTCCGCGGCAATCTGCTGTAGTGCAGTATGCGCGCCCGTACCCAAATCTGAACAGGACAGCATCACCTCAACGGTGACATCCTCGTTCAGTCTGACTGTGCAGGTCGTATGTTCCAGAAGCATGGGCGTGGCCCCGCTGGTATGATTCATCACAGCAACACCCAAGCCTCGGCGTTTGGTGCCGCTCTGCTTTGCGTATTTCTCCCGCTTCTCTTTCCATCCGATAGCTTCCGCACCCTGTCTGAGGCATTCATCCAAGGCACAGGACGGATATTTGAATCCCATGCACCAGCCATCATCCCCGACATCTTTGTGCCATTTGAGACGCCACTCCACCGGGTCAAGATTCAGCTCACGACAGCCCCGGTCCACAAGCTGTTCCATGACAAAATTAGTCTGGGGATTGCCATAACCCCGGAACGCGCCGCAGGGAACATGGTTAGTGAAGTAGGTGTCGCCCTTGTAGCGGCATGTACCCCATTTATACATTCCTGCAAGCCAGGCCCCGGTGGTAAAGGGAACGCCGGACGCATGGGTGTAATATCCCCCTTCATAACCGGTAAAATGGGCATCCACAGCCACCGGAGTCCCATCCTTCCTGAAACCGATTTTCATCTTATAAGTTCCGGGATGGCGGCTTTCTGAAGCTACCCAGTCCTCTTCCCTGAGATAAGACACCTTGACTGACTTTCCGGGAACAGTCATGGCCATTGCACACGCTATGGGTTCGCCGATCATCCCCAGCCTGGCACCGAAACCGCCGCCGATGGTCGTCTGACTGATCTTCACCCGGGTCATGGGCAGTTCAAAAAGCTTGGACAGCTTGATATGAACGCATTTGGGCATCTGGGTTGATGTCCAGCAGTTCAGCCGCCCCCGGTCATCGTAGAGGGCCACATAAGTGTGAGGCTCCATCTGGCACTGTTTCTGCTTGGGGACATAAAATGCGTCTTCAACAATAATATCCGCCGTTTCCATGGCTTCATCCACGTCTCCCCAGCCATACACATTGCCGGGAAACATGGCATCCGGGAGTTGGAATGCCCGGTTTCCGGATTTTTCAGGCCTGAATTGCATCGCATCCGGCTTCATGGATTCTTCGGCGGTGAGATACAGGGGAAGGGGTTCATACTCAACTTTCAGCAGTTCCGCGGCCCGTTCCGCTGCTTCCTCAGTTTTGGCGATGATGCCGCAAATCGCATCTCCCTGATGTTTCACATGGTCGGTGAAAACTGTCTGATCCTCAATATCTCCGAGCACATTTTTGCTTACCTCTATGGGGGCCATCAAATCCAGGACACCAGTATTGTAGCCTTTCTGAGTGACATCCCCGGGGGCGAGTATCTTAACGATGCCGGCCACCTGGGCAGCCTCTGAGATATCCAATTTTTTTACTTTGGCATGGGCGTATTCCCAGCATCTGACCACTTTGCCATAGAGCATTCCCGGGAACCGGATGTCGTCAGCATACGTGGCGCGCCCTGTCACTTTTTCCCTGGCGTCAACTTTGGGTATCCGCTTTCCTACTACAGCCATCTCTGCCATGTTCTTTCCTCCTTTCCCGTTTATTTGTCGGTCCCGGCTGACATAAGTTCACTTGCCCGCTGCACAGCGTTTACGATCTTTTCATATCCTGTACAGCGGCAGATGTTTCCTTCGAGGCCGCTCCGGATTTCTTCTTCCGTAGGATCGGGCATTTTCGCCAACAGGCTTGTGGCCTTCAGCACCATGCCCGGTGTGCAGTAGCCGCACTGGATGGCGTTTTTCTCAA
>JAOZLU010000596.1 GCA_029934695.1 Desulfobacterales bacterium
GGTTTTTTGCATCCCGCACAGGCGGGATAATGCGTTTTTTCCGAGTTCCTAACATAGAAGCTAAAGGGGGGGAAAAAGGAGGTGAAAACAGAAAAATTATGGACATGTCAAGGGTGTCAAAGCATTGCTTTGGCGATATTAAAATCCGAATAAAATAAGGAGTGAAAGAAATGAAGCAAAAGAGTAAGTCTTTATCTTTAGGTATCCTGGGAGCAATATGTATCGGGTTGATCCTTCCCGGGATCATCATGGCAGATTCGATGTCGCCGGAGACTTTTTCGGCCAGAATAACGAAAACAGAAAGCGTCTCTGTCGAAAGAATCGTAACCATTACAGAAGATGTCACTTCAGCCAAAGTGGATGTCTTTTTTCTTTTTGATACCACAGGAAGCATGGGAGACCTGCTTGATTCCACAAAGGCAAAGGCGACGGATATCCTTAACAGCGTTTCAAGACTGGGAGATGTGGCTTTCGGCATAGGCTATTATGAGGATTTCCCGGAAGGCTACGCTCGCTATGATGTGCCTTATGAGCTGGTCAGGGATATTACAACCGATTCGGCCGCTGTGGAAAGTGCTGTCAGTTCGCTTTCACTGGGATACGGTGGTGACTGGCTTGAATCCAATCTGTACGGCCTCCACAAAGCAGCGTCTTCAACGAGCTGGCGTGAGGATTCAACACGGATTATCATATGGTTCGGGGATGCGCCTAGCCATGACGGAGATTTGGAGCCGGGCTATCCGAGCGACGTGGGACTTGCTGACGCTATCGCAGCCCTTAACGCCGAGGGGATCATTGTTGAGGCTGTCAATGTAAACCGGTTTTCTTCTGATGGTCATTATTACAGCATGGACGAAGGCGGAGCTATGTATTCTGAATATTCCGGCCAGGCCACTGCAATTACGAGGGCTACAGGCGGCATGCTGCTCGACGGGTCAGATACAGACAGTATTGTGACCATTATCAATAATGCACTTAAAGATGCTTTTGCTGATTACAGTGAAGTCAGACTTGGATTATCCGAAGAATTCAGCGGATTAAATGTCAGCATTTCACCTGTCAGAATCACAGGCAATTTTGACCGATCCCGGGAACGGACTTTTCATTTCGATATCACTTATACAGGTGCAGAAACAGGAATTTATGAATTTGACCTGCTTGCCAAAGTTGACGGTGGTGCTGTCGCTATTGCAAGCGATGTCATTGAAGTTGTTTTCCAGGACTGCAACGGCGATTCCGGCGGAACCGCGTTTACAGACAACTGCGATAAATGCGTCGGCGGAAACACCGGCAGAACCGCCTGTGCCCAGGACTGCAACGGCGACTGGGACGGCAGTGCTTATTCTGACGAATGCGGCGAATGTGTCGGCGGAAACACCGGCAGAACCGCCTGTGCCCAGGACTGCAACGGTGACTGGGGCGGCAGTGCCTATTCTGACGAATGCGGCGAATGTGTCGGCGGAAGCACCGACAGAACCGCATGTGCCCAGGACTGCAACGGTGACTTGGGCGGCAGCGCTTATTCTGACGAATGCGGCGAATGTGTCGGCGGAAGCACTGACAAAATCGCCTGTGCCCAGGACTGCAACGGTGACTGGGGCGGCAGCGCTTATTCTGACGAATGTGACGAGTGTGTTGGCGGAAACACAGAAAAATTTGCCTGCAACCCCAATTTTACAGGCGGTGTCTTCAGAGTGGGAACGAGCGGAACTGTTCAGACAGACTGGCTGTATGACGGCGGTATGTATCGGGGAGAGCTCGCTTTTTTCAGCCTTTCAGGAATGGAAGACCTGACCCCGGGCTCAGAGGAATTTATAAAAGAAGCTGCAAGACGGGGATTGTCGAACAGCGAGGAGGGACATCTGGTGATTTCGGATCCCTCGGAAGGCGCACGCTTTGAAGGCTCGCTCGGAAGTGAGAGAGCAAACCGGAACAGCGGTCCTTACAACGGCATCAAAGAAGTCTCAATGAAACCGGGGGATACATTTGCAACAATCCTCGTTCCGAATTCCACCCTGCAGAGGCTTTATAATCATCCTGAAACAACAAACACCCACATCCGTCCCCTCTTCTCCCTTGTATCCTCAAATCCGGCGTATGGCATGTATCTCGGGCAAATCGCAGATGTCAACGGCATGGGCAGGGCATTCGCTTATGAGGATATGGACGCATCAGACAGCGATCTGGATTACAACGATCTGATCATCCAGATTCTCGGCGCAGACATAGACAATGTTCCGACGCTTGATTCCATGTCAACCCCTGATGACTCAGCCGGACGAAGCAGGAAAAAGCGGGATGACCGGTTCGATTGGAGAAAAGATACGGAACTGGGCAGACTGATCATGGAGCATGTGGAGACCGAGCCTGAGTCTGTATGGATATCAGTGACGCTTGATGGTTCGGCAGATCTGCTGATGTACGATTCCAAAGGCAGGGTGATCGGCAAGGATGGCGGATATATTCCGGGCGCTCTGTTCGGATATGATGCTGACGGACGCTCTTTTCTCTCTCTGCCGGGACTGGCTGAAGAGAACTATCGTCTGGTGATCCGGGGTGCTGAAAATGAAACCGGCATTCTGGAAATGAGCGTTATGGGCGGTCAGGATTTTGCCTCAGTACAGACAAACCAGGTTGAAATCCAGGCCCACGGTGTTCTCAGTTCCGATATAACCGTATCTTCATCCCCGGGCAGTGAGATTAAAATCGGTGATATAAAAGTATCTCCCGCGGGTGTTTATGATTTTAACGGCGATAATGTGGTGGATAATGCTGATATCAGCAAAGTCTCTTCTAAGTGGAATCTGTGTGAGGGGAATGATGAATATGACGCATTTTTCGATTTTGATGACGACGGATGTATCACCATCCTTGACATCATGCATGTCGTGAATGGCCATTAACTTTCCCGAGTGAACAAAAAAGCTCCTGCCAGTGCTTATCAGGCTGGCGGGAGTTTCTTTTCATCTCCACACACCCGGTCTGACAAATCCCATCCCCCGCCACAAAGAAAAAACAAAAAAAACAAGATTGTGCCGCTTTCATATAATTCTTGACATTATGCAGCTTATGATGTATATAGCGTTTCAGATGTTTGGAAACAGAAACAAACAGGAACAAATATGTTACAATTCAGCGACAAAGAAATCCGAAAAGCTGTCAACATTGTCTGCGATGAATTTAATCGGAAAAATATTAAACAGAATGTCTATATCATCATCGTAGGAGCTGCCTCACTTATACTCAGGTTCAATCTGAAGAGAACGACATCGGATATTGACATACTCGAAACAATTTCAGCCAATCACAGTATATTCGGAGGGCTGGGACAGTTGCTGAGTCGTATGGGATTTCATATTGTATCCGAGGTGATGATGAATCTTCACCCTGATTATCCCAAGCGACTGGAGCATTATGAACAAAAAGAACAGGTTCATGTGTTCACACTGCATCCGTATGATCTGGCAATATCCAAAATCGGAAGAGGCTTCGGCAAAGATATGGAAGATATTGTCAATTCCGATCTGTTGTCGCATATTGACATTGGAAAACTTGAGGTGTTATATTTTGAAGCCGTGAATTACTGGATCGGTGATGAGCGCAAATATGAGACAAGCTGGAATTTGTTTTCAGAGGATTATGCAAGAAAAAGGACATCTGACAGATCTGAATCAGAAGTATCTGGATAAACTGACCTTTCTCATTCAGTATTTCGGGAATGAGAGAAGGGAGCGGTTTTATCCGTTTTATCTGATATTCAGGGGAGAGAAGGAACATTGCCGGTTTAAAGAGGCGCTGAGTATCGGAAAGTATTTTCTGGATAATGCGTTCCTGAATACGGAAGATGACGAGCTGTTTTTCAGGACATTAAAAAAACTGACAGAAAAATATCAGGCAGCAGATGCCGATTACTGGCATTTTGCAGAAAACACTCCGATTCCCATGCAGGATTATCTCAAGGTGATTTATGATCTGTGAACTCTTCCCGATACAGGGCGGAAAGGATACAATTACTGAGCCGGATACAGGCAGTCCTGTCCGGTCCGGAAGCCGGGCATAAATGCTTCCGCCTTTTTCTCTGTGTTCTCTGTGGCCTTTGTGTGAGATACCGCTCTGAAATTGCAGCCTCCGTTATAATCAGAAAAAACGTAAGAAAAAAAATTTTCCTGCATATAGAGATGACAGTTACAAAAATTTTGAACATCTTCCTGAAACCATGAAAAGGAG
>JAOZLU010000597.1 GCA_029934695.1 Desulfobacterales bacterium
GGGAGAATCGCATTGGCCACGATCCAGTCATAAAACGCGGCGGTCCCGGCCCTCTGGCCCCATTCCTCAAGACCCCAGGCCCGGTTTTCGTCTGTGTCCCGGTATCCCTGCCACTGACCGTCCGGATTCTCCACATATCTGGACCGATAGGTCAGGTCCACCACCTCCATGCCGACCTTGGCCTTTGCAGCCGCGGTCTCCGCAAACTTCCGCTCATCAAAGTAGTCCACATCCATGACCACTCCCTCGATCTGGAAGAGTTCGGAACGGGAGTCCCATTTGAAATACTTGTTGCCCATGAGATCATAATACCCCTTGAGCGCGGTCAGATAATGACCCCATGCGTCTCCATGTCCCTGGGGATATGCGGCGCGACCGTCAGCCTCGTCAATGAAGCCGTCCCTGTTCACGTCTGTCAGGTTGTAGGACAGGGCGTACGCGGCCTCTCCCTCGGCCTTGGTGAAGTTCCAGAGCAGGCGGTTATATGCCGGTCTCGCACCCTCCTCGGCCCTGCCCCGGAGAAGGGCCAGCTCCTCATCTAACAGATTCGGAATCTGATTCATAAACGTGAATATGGTGGGGGCCAGACTCCCGTATTCCACGCTGTCTGTGCCGAATCCGATGGTCGGATCAAGCGCGTCAGTGTATGCCTCGTTCCCGAGGAGCGTGTAGAACCCCGCGATCCGGCTCGCGGCCAGGAGGAGTGCTGTATATATGCCGGATGAGTGATCCGGCTGCTCCAGTCTGATGCTCAGGTCCTCGGCCCGGTTCAGCACGGTCTGATAAAGCTCGATCAGCCCGATATTCTCGATCACATCCTTGTCCGGGTTGAACGCAACCGCACCCTCGAACCGCTGTCCGGCCTGCCGGATCATGCTCGTGTAGGTCGCGGGGCTGTCGCTGCTGTAAAAGTCATTGATGCGAGCCTCAAAAGGATTCAGCCCGTTCACGACCCGCTTGACCCAGCCCTCGGCCAACTGGGCCTGATAGGTTTCCGAAGCATCCTCCCCTTCCTTGGGCGGACGGGAATTGGCCGCGCCGGCCCAGTCAGACCAGGATTCCGATTCCGATTTATCTTTGTCGCTATCCCTGTGCCTGTATCGGCAGAAAAAGAGGTTGTCCCTGAGCAGAGCCGAGCCGGCACCGGTCATGGCGACCTCGGGGCCCTTGCCCGGAAACACCTGCCAAATTCCCGCGGGTGCCATGCCATACGGGGGCTGCTCTGTGCCGTCCTCCTCCCGATAGTACCACTCGAAAACCACATCTTCAGGGTTGGCCCCGAAATCCGCGGTGTGGCGCAGAGTGATCTTCTCGTCGAACACGTTGTCCGAGTCAATGGTCTTGATGGCCCCGCGATACTTGTCGTTCACCACTTTGATGACATGCAGCGCGACCGGCAGACTCCCCAGGGAGGGATGGTTGTTCTCGGCCACCGTTACATAGAGATCACTTTTGATGTCCGAGGCCGGATCCAGAAGGGCCGCGCTGGGAACCAGCGCAAGTCCGGGCCCCAGAGCCATCCCAGGGAATGGATAGGGTTCTCCGCTCTCGTCCGGATCTGCACAAATCTCGTCAAATCCGCAGGACGGGCACAGGCTGTGAAGGGAACCGCACATTGCGTCAAACTGTTCCTTGAACAGCGTCTCCTTATAGTCTGAAAGCTCCGAGACAGCGTCGCTGATTCCCACTGTATAATCTCCCTCGGTATCGCTTAAGTCCGCGGGGTCCCGGGTCAGGTTGTAAAGCTTTGCCACCGCGTTTTTAAACTCGGTGTTCGCGCCTTCCAGCTCTTTCAGGGTCTCCTTCTCTTTTTCGGTGAGAATGTTCGGCTGGAGCACATAGACCGACGGGGGGGACGCGGTCAGATCATCGTCTCCCAGGGTCTTGCCGTTGACAAATCCCAGTATGCCGAGTTTCCCGATGCTGATGACCTCTCCGGTCTCCGGATCTTTCCGGGCCAAGAGAGGATCATAAAAGACACGGGTCTTGAGTCCTGTGTGGAGCTCCTTGAAGTACCAGCGTCCCCCCACTGAGGTGACCCTTCCCGCGGCAGGTTGGAGTTCTTCAGGCATGTCATCCACAGGCAGGTCAACAGTGCGCTCCTCCAGCGTCTGGACCAGCCGGACCAGGTAATCGTCGAACACCTTCCCCTTTTCCATCTTTGGGTTGAGATCGTCAAAAATCACCTGGCCCGCGGCCCATCCCAGGACCATGGGCAGACCTTGCCGGGTCTGGGGATGATCGGCCCGGTATTCGCCTCCGGCAAAGGTGACGGTCTCTCCGGCTTTGAGAACCGGGACCTCCTCGGGCCACTTGGTGTTGTAACGGACTTGGACCGCTCTGGCTTTGCCGTTCATATCCGTGGGAAATCCGCTCCCTGAGGTCACAATGCCATCCGGAAGCCAGGGAATCGGGTCCCCGGGTTCTTCGGATGCGTCGTTCCCGTTATGATCCTTTTCATACCAGAATTCCGGGGCCAGGGGATACCAGAAATACGCGAACAGGTGGGCATCGCCTGACACGGCCCAGGACTGCCCCTTGTGGTCCTCCCAATAACAATTCTTTGCCGGATCACCGTTTCTGCCGCAGATCTCCGACGGGGGCGCGGCCCCGATCACCTTATTCAGCGGGTAGGGCGCGGTCAGCAGGTCCCCTGCCTTCATCTCGTATTCAAATTTATAGCCGTTTGCATAATCCCTCTTGACAATGTCAAAGACCTCCATTTCATGGTTTGACGCTTTCAGATCATAGTACTGAAGCAGCACATAATTCTCAGATGTGTGGGTCTCATCCTGGGCCGTGATATTCAGGTCATCCCTAAGCCCAAACGCGGCCACCGGCGGGGACGGCATATCGCCATGGCGGAAAGACGCGGTGGCCACCGCATGCTCCTCGTTGGGATTGTATCCCGGAAGGGTCGGGTCCGGCTGCTGGTAGATCATCACATCCTTATATCGGGCCGGGTCCAGATAATTCTTCTCTTCGCCGTCCCGATCCGGCCAGGTCTGATAGATTCCGTCCGCTCCCTTGCATTCGCTCCCCTCCCGGCTCGCTATCACGACGCGCTTGGTGTTCCCAGGCCATTGACATTCATAATGAACCGGCTTCCAGGGCCAAAAAATGTGGTCTGTGAACCGGTACCAGATCACTACCAGATCATCATTGATTTCAGGCGTGAACTGCCGGTTCACCGGGAATATCTGACCCTGCAAGGTGGCCCGGTCATACACATTCACGTTGTACCGCGCGTGCTCATGGAACAGATACCCGGTATGGGGAGAGGCATTGGCATAAGGGTCTCTTTTATCATGGTGTTCGCTGGTGAGCCCCTTGCCAATCTCCGCGGATGCGGTCTCTTTGTCTGTGGTCCAGGTCCGGGTATCCACCACGCGGACATAAGCGGGTTCCGCATTCAGATCCCCGGTTGCGATGCCGGAGGATACCTTGGTGAAGAGCAGGGTGCTTTTCCCGGCCTTTGACGAGGTGAACTCCAGGGCCGACGACACCTGGGCCTCATTTGAGGAATACTTGAGCGACTTGAAAGCGAACTTGTCATTTCCATAGGGATCCAAGGGAACCGGCGGGGTTTCTGCCACATGAACATAGTGGGGCGGATCGGGCCACTCAGTATGGATGGTGGTGATCAGCTTCTGCTCGCATTTCTCGCCGCTCTTGTTCTTCCACTCCACTTGGAAGGTCCGGCCGCCGATCAGGGGGAAGAGTTTTTTGTCCGAGACGCTCCAGTAATGAAGTTCCTCTGCGCCCTGTTCAGCCTGGGACGGGTCGGTGGATGTGGGTCTGACCGGTTCGGACTTGATATCGGCTCGGTCCAGCACACTCTTGGGAACATTTGAGAGAGTGACCGAGTTTCCGATAATGACGGTCTCCTCATAGTTGTGGGCCTCATACTGCCAGGTGATCTGAACGGGCCGGTCTATGGTGTAAGTCTTTTCCTGGGCTGGTATGCCGGAGATGGTGGTCTCATCAGCCACGACGGTCTCGATCAGCGCGGAAATACTGTCCCTGTATCCCTCGATTTTCAGACATCCGTCTTTGGCTGAAGATGTCACATCCTCGCCGATGTCGTACCAATATGTACCGGACTCTGGAGAGAGGTTGTCCCCCATTGCCGCGGGCATGGACATGACCTGGAACGAATATTCGGTTTTCCAGAGGAAAAAGACCTTTTTGGGGCCATCCAATGT
>JAOZLU010001119.1 GCA_029934695.1 Desulfobacterales bacterium
GGGCGGTATATTTGTAGCAATACGGTAATCACAGATTAAGCCCCGCAGGGGCGGCATATTTGTAGCAATGGGACGGAACTACGAACTGGTGGCAGCCTGATGGCAAAGAAAAATGTCGTGAAAATCGTTTTTCTTGCCTGAGCTTGTCAAAGGGAAAGGGGGTGATAACCATGGTCTGAATTTTCAGGGCTGCTTTGCAGCCACAGAAACCGGCCCCGGGTTCAGGGGCATGTTCAGATTCATTTTTGTGTTCAGAGAAATCAGTTTTTGAAAAGGAGATATTATAATGAACAGACTGACAAAGATTTTGGCTATGACGACCGCACTGATATTGCTTACGGCCGGGAGTGCCATGTCGCTGACACTCGGTACGAGTTACGGAGGCGAACCCTCTCTTCAGGAAATTTTCAATGATGTCGTGTCCGGGGGGACTTTGGATGCTGTGGGCGGCCAATCTGCCGCGGAAACATGGCACCCCTCAGAGGCACTGGTTGACTCGTATCTCGTGACCATGTACCGGGGAGACAGCGGCGTGCTCGGCATTTATTCGACAGCCACCGGAGCTGAGTATGATCTTCAGACCACCGGCACCGAGACGAGCGTCAGCTTCGGCATAAACGACGCGGGCTCCCTCTGGATCGGTGACAAGGAGACAGATGCGGATTTCGGGAATGAATTCGGCTTTTACTGGCGGAACACAAGCCACGCGCTGACATCCTACACAGAGGATGCCAGGAATGCGGACGGCACAGGCTACGGGGATTCCAACGCCCTGGCCCTGACCTTTCTGGTCAGAGACGGCCTCACCGTGGAGACCTCACTGATGGACGGCACGACCGTGAACGCCAGGGGGAATGACGACTGGATCCTGGCTTTTGAGGATGTTGCGGGGTCCGCACGCGGGGACGGGGACTTCAACGACGCGGTCTTCTATATGGAGGACATGAGTGCGACACCCGAACCGGCTACCTTGCTGCTGCTCGGCTCAGGCCTGATCGGGCTGGCAGGGTTCAGGAGGAAGTTCGGGAAGTTCGGCAGGTAAACGGTTGAAAGCTGCAAATATGTCGGCCTCATGGCGCGTAAACACAGATTGAACACCGTGGGGCGGCATGTTTGCAGCAATACGTCGGCTCGCCGACGACATATACACATAAGAAAATCCCGACATTGGAACGGAGTGCAAAAATGGCAGCCCCTAGGCGAAATTTTTGCTTTTGGCAG
>JAOZLU010001120.1:0-112 GCA_029934695.1 Desulfobacterales bacterium
CTGCCTTTTCAGCAACAGTGGAGGTCCGGATATCAGCCTCGGCCTCATCAGCCTCTGCTGCCGTCTCTCTGACCTCGGAGGAAACGGCTCCTGCTTCCGAGTCTGCCTTTTC
>JAOZLU010001120.1:212-1219 GCA_029934695.1 Desulfobacterales bacterium
CATCAGCCTCGGCTGTTATTTCCTCTGCCGTCTCTCTGACCTCGGAGGAAACGGCTCCTGCTTCCGAGTCTGCCTTTTCAGCGGAGGTCTGAATCTCAGTCTCTGCCTCATCAGCCTCGGCTGTTATTTCCTCTGCCGTCTCTCTGACCTCGGAGGAAACGGCCCCAGCTTCCGAGTCTGCCTTTTCAGCAGCTCCTGTTTTTTCTTCTTTCTTTGCAAGCTCAACAGGTGTTTTATCTTTTTCTGTACCCGTTGTGACGATCTCTTCTGTTTGTCCGGAAATTGAAGTACTTGCCTCAGGTACTGTATAGTATGATGCAGCAATATTTCCTATTTCAGGACAGATAAAATTTCCCACAAGAATCATTATAATGGCAGATATAATAAAACATCCGACAGCAAAAAAAATTTCCTTACTCATGATTTCCTCCTAAGATTAAAAGCTTTCATCCAGAGCATGAAAAATCACCCTTTCCCAAAGCACATTTCCATAATAAATGGGGATTCAGACGGCAAAACGTATCTTGTTGTTCCTCTCCTTCGGTTTTCAGGATTTTTGCTACCCACCTGAAGCGGGACAATTTTATCATCACTGATGATCTGTTCCGGGTTGATCCAGGCCATGCCGAACATCCTGATTTTACAGTTTGTCCCGGTTTAGGTGGGTAGCCTAAAGAATGATTACTGGCATTGAACAGAAAGCCGATCCGAATATATTGCAAAATTTTGGCTCAGCTTCAAAATTTTTTTATCCCATATTGTTACCGCTGTCAAGCTTCTTTTTCAGGGCACCGATGAACACGGACAAACACGGATCTGTCAAAAAAAGAAATCAGTGTTTATCCGTGTCCCATGAAGGTTACACCGCCATTATATGGCAGATACCTCAGTAAAAATTGAACAGATTACGGAACTGGTTGAGGATGGGTCAAATATCACCATCAACCGACCGCGGCAGTATGGCAAGACAACCAAAGGCCACAAAGCTTGAACCCGGGGCACAAAGC
>JAOZLU010000092.1:0-3418 GCA_029934695.1 Desulfobacterales bacterium
GTAACTGCCCGGGTCACCACCCCGTGACCGAATCTGTGTGCGCCGTTGTCGTCATGGTTGACATCATCATCCGGATCCGAATCCCCCAGAGTGCTGAAGTAACCCTCCAGCACCGCACCCACATCAAAGTTTGCCGGAACCGCCTGAACAATATAATCACCGTCGCACAGGTTTTCAAAGACATACCATCCAGTGCCGGTCCCGATATCAGCAGTGACAGTGTCTGCCACAAAACTGTCCGCATCCGGAGTGAGGTCGCCGCTGCTGTCCCTGTCATGCCAGAGACTTAGCAGGACACCGTCAGCACCGGTTTCCGTGTCAGGCGAATAAATGCCGTCCCCGTTGTCATCGTACCAGACAATATTGCCCAGGCTGACATCGCATGATCCGGATGATGAACCAGTGCCGCCCTGATGAAAACGAAAACCCAGGTCCAGACTCAGGTTGGTATTGGGATCATCGTCGCCGTCGTTCACCGGCTCGCCGCCGCGTGCCAGAGTAACTGCCCGGGTCACCACCCCGTGACCGAATCTGTGTGCGCCGTTGTCGTCATTATTGACATCATCATCCGGATCTGAATTCCCTCTGGTGCTGAAGTAGCCGTTCAGCACGGCACCGTCATCAAAGTTTGCCGGATCTGCCTGAACAATATAATCTCCTTCGCACAGATATTCAAAAATATAGCGGCCTGGTATGTCCTCATAAGTAAGGGTGGGCGTTGTTTTCAGGAACTGATCCTCTCCGGGCGTATAATCGCCGCTGTGATCTGTATCCTCGTAAAGATTCAGTATGGCACCATCAATGCCGCCTTCGCTGTCCGCCTGGCAGATGCCGTCCTGGTTTGCATCATACCACACGATATTGCCCAGACTGAGATCACACGGATCAGAGACAGGGCCGCTGACACCGTTGTTCTGATAAAAGCCGAAATCCAGACTCAGGTTGGTGTCGGGATCGTCATCGCCGTCGTCAGCAGGTTCGGTGCCTTGGATCAGGGTTATTGTTTTACTGACCACGCCGTTTGCGGATATGAACTCGCCATTGTCATCATTGTCAATATCGTCATCCGGATCTGAATTGCCAATGGTGCTGGCATATCCGTCAAGCAGCCTTCCGGCATTGAAATTTATGGGGTCAATCTGAACAAAATAGTCGCCCGGGCACAGTTTTTCAAACAGGTACCAGCCTGGCTCGTCATCATGAGTGAAACTGAGCATTGTGTCCGCAAGTCTGAATGCCCCGGGTCTGAACATCATCTCCTCTCCGTCTCTGCTGCTGTCCTTCCGCCAGAGACTGATTCTGATGCCGTTGATACCGGCTTCAGTCTCATGGGAATACACACCGTCAGCGTCAGTATCGTGCCAGATCATGTTCCCCAGACTCAGCTCGCAGGAACCGTCACTCCAGGAGCTGGGATCCCCCGGACGTATTGTGAGCGGATCATCGGAATACACCCGCGGCAATCCTGCGGATGCCTCATCTCTCCACTTTCCGTTGCCGTTCTGATCCCACACAGCTGATGCCTGATTCTTCACCTGGCTGACATGCTCCGGTACCGTGGTGTGATACCATATTTTCACCTCGCTCCCGTTCCCGGGGAGTTCTCCTTCCCACATAATCCTGTTTTCAGCCTCATCATACCAGACCTCTCCGTAGTCAGCCTCAGCACTCCCTTCCATGTATGTCGTATTTTCAGGAAGTTCATCCTCGACATGCACGAGAATCGCATCTTTGCTGCTGTCATTGATCCAGACCATTTCCCAGTATATCACAAAACCGTCGTCAGTGGCTGTCTTGTAAGCTGTTGGCGGGTCAAAAGCACTCGGCTCCCACACCACCACAGTCACCTTGGGATCGTCAGTTGTCGGCGTGAACGGATCATCGGTAAGTTCATCCGGGAACTCGTCTGAACTTACCCGTCCATGGACTTGCATAAGGGAACCGTTCGGGGCATCTTCCGCTACCATGACCTGAAAAGTGATTTCAGCACTTTCGCCCGGGCCGAGATCGCCCACCTGAACCGCTATCCCAGCGGCGTCCTGTGTGACGCTTCCCTGGCTGCTGCTGACGGTGTTGGGAATCAGCATGGCAGATCCGGTAATATTATCATGAAACACAATGCCTGTGGTATTTTCTTCGCCGGTATTTATAATGGTGACAGAATATTCCAGAATATCTCCCGGACTGACAGAACCGCCATTATGATCCAGTATTGTCATATAAGCCTCAAGGGGGAGCGAGTCGGCAGGCGCCAGTACTTCTGCCGGGTTATTTTCTCCGGGTATGGCTTCAATAACAATTCTGATTTCGCTGTCTCTGTTGATGACTTCCCAGCTGACAATATTCGCTTTTTGTGGCGATGGAGTGGTGATGCTGCCGATGGGACCGGTTGCTGTCGGGTCGCTGTCTGCTATTGTATCGGAAAAATCTGTGAGTGTGTCAGGAAAATTGGAACCGCTTACCATTCCCTGCGAACAGACTGTTGTGCCGGGTGGTATGTCCGGATCAATCTGGGCATAGTAAGTGATCACTATGCTTTGTCCGGGTGGCAGGGAGCCAATTTCTATTTCAATGCCCTCTTCTCCGTTGTTCCCGCTGATCACCGTGCCCTGACTGGTGTCCAGCGATTCTTCGACAATAACTGTATGGTCGTTTGCCGCTTCAGCATAGATCATGTTGTGGGCTGTTGTGTTGCCTGCATTATAGATGGTTGTCGCATACCATATCACATCCCCGGGTTCAAGTTTTCCGCCATTCACATCAGCCAGCACTTTTGTTGTGTTGGTGATGTCAGGGAAAATGGGAATATAAGTCTGATAGCCGAAATCAGCATCAAAGGTGTCTGTGTCGGTTGCCAGACCATTAAGACCGATACCAACAAGATTGACGAACTCGGTTTCTGCATAAGGCTCTGCATCGGAGGGCACTGTGGCTGTGTCCACCTGGACCCGGTAATCTCCAGGTGTCAGGCTGGCAAATCTGTAAATGCCGTTTTTGTCTGTCTTTGTTTCTGCTTGCAGTTTTCCTTTGCTGTCATACAGTTTCACTGTCACGCTGGGTATGCCTTCGCCCGGGTCTGCCGAACCGTTTCGGTTGACATCCAGCCATACCTGATCTGTCAGAGTGATGTGTGTCGTCTTCTGAACATACATGCCCGCGTCCGCGTCCTCGGATGCCAGGCCGGCAAAGATTTTCAGAACTGTCCGACCCGTTATCATATCTGCGTCACTGTCAATGCTGCTGTCCTGTCCCTGATTGCGTAGGGTGATGATATAATCGGGAGGCGGTTCAAATTCTACAGTGTAGCTGCCTGGGTCCAAATCCGCAAACTCATAGAACCCGTCCGCGTCCGTGAGGACCGATGCCAGCAGTTTGGTTCCTGTGCTGTCGTACAGATTCACTGTCACCCCGGGAATCC
>JAOZLU010000092.1:3518-5843 GCA_029934695.1 Desulfobacterales bacterium
TGATGATCTCTGTCCGTCCTGCGGTATCGGTGCCTGAGCTTGCCGAAGGGTCAGCATCGCTGTCGAGATCGTCATCGCCTCCCTGATTTCGGGAGGTGAAACTGTAGGCCGGCACCAGTCCGAATTCAACCACATAACCGCCCGGCTTCAGATCCGCAAACTCATAGAACCCGTCCGCATTCGTGAGGACTGAGGCCAGCAGTTTGGTTCCTGTGCTGTCGTACAGATTCACTGTCACCCCGGGAATCCCCGGCTCGTATTCATCCTGAACACCGTTCTGATTCTCGTCGTTCCATACGAAATTGCCGATGCTTGCCGGTTCGACAGGGCTTTCACCGACCGCGGCAGGTATGAACATGCCCGCATCTGTCTCACCATGGATTTCACCTGCTGTGACGGTGATGATCTCTGTCCGTCCTGCGGTATCGGTGCCTGAGCTTGCCGAAGGGTCAGCGTCGCTGTCCAGTTTGTCATCAGTCCCCTGATTCGGAGAGGTGAAATTGTGTCCCAAAGGCAGACTGAACTCCGCCACATAGTCGCCGGCAGGCAAACCGGTAAATTCGTAGAAACCGGAATCATCTGTGACAATGGCAGTGACTATTTTGTCAGCACTCAGGTCACGCAGGCTTATCATCACTCCGGCAATGCCTGGTTCGTCAGCATCCTGAACACCATCCTGATCTGAATCGTACCAGACATAATCTCCTATTGAGGCTGTCGGCCTGTATCCGAAGTTCACGTCTGAGTTATCCTCAGACTGGTCTGTGAGATCGGTCACCGAGTCTGGAACACCGTCAGGATCGGACAGCATCTCCGCATTCCCGGGCAGCGTGTCCGTGGCGATTTCCACGCGATAGTCACCCGGGGGCAGATTCGGAAAACTGTAAACGCCGTCCTCATCCGTCTCAGTGAAGGCAACAACATGCCCTCCGCCGTCATAAAGTATCAGCGTCACATCAGGCAGGCCCTCGCCATCAGACAGCAGACCGTCGTCGTTCGCATCCAGCCACACCAGGCTCTCCAGCGTGATGAGAGACGGGGCATACAGGCCGGCATCCGAGTCTTTGAAAGATTCGCCCGGAGTCACACTGAAGATGCTGGTCAGCCCCGTGACTGTGTCGGCGTTACTATCCCAAGCATTGTTGTTTCCCTGATTTCCGGAAGTGAAACTGTAACCCGCGGGCGCCCCGAATCCGACGATATAATTTCCCGGGGGCAGCCCCGCAAACTCGTAGAATCCGCCGGCATCTGTGCGGGCCGTCCCCAGAAGGGTCGCTCCTGCATCGAACATCGAACATCGAACATCGAACATCGAACATCTGCTGTCATAGAGTTTTACCTCAACCCCGGCAATCCCCGGCTCATCTGCATCCTGAATACCATCCTGATTTGTGTCATGCCATACGAAATCGCCGATGCTCGCAGGGATGCGGTATTTCGGAATGAACATGCCGGCATCCGCTGCCGCATTGTTCTCACCTGCTGAAAGGGCGATGATCCCTGTCCTGCCTGTGGCCTCGGTCCCTGAGCTTGCCGAAGGGTCGCTGTCCGATGCATCACTGCCCTGATTCTGAGATGTGAAAGCATATCCCGGAGGCAGTCCGAATTCAACAACATAATCACCCGGGTCCAGACCTGCAAACTCATAAAAGCCGGAACCGTCTGTTGTAGCCGTCGCAATTACAGCACCTGTCACCGGACTGACAAGGCTCACCGTAACTCCAGTTATGCCTGGTTCGTCTGCATCCTGAATCCCGTCACGGTCCGAATCGTACCATACAAAATCACCTATGCCCCCAGGGTCCGTATTTGGAATGAACAGGCCCGCGTCAGCTGTCACATTGTTCTCCCCGGGCAGGAGCGTGAATGTTCCTGTCCGGCCTGTCACATCGGTGCCCGGAGCTTCTGCCTCGGTGCCTGAGCTTGCCGAAGGGTCACTGTCAAACACATCCTGCAATGCCCCGCTGCCTCTGTCCTCCGGGCTGAAAACATAAGCGTCCGAGCGTGGCACAAATTCGAGAATATAATCACCCGGAGGCAGGTCTGCAAACCCGTAAAAGCCTGATCCGTTCGTGATCGTGTCGGCAATCACCTCGCCAGTCAGTGGATCAAGCAGATTCACAAAGACACCGGCGACACCTGTCTCATCCGCATCCTGAAGCCCGTCACGGTCCGAATCATACCATACACGGTCGCCGACCCGGGCGGGATTATATCTTGTGACTGAAATGACTGTGGGTTGCTCTCCCGGCTCGGTGGTGTCGCCGTCGGTCTGCTGGGAAGTGTCGTTTATGCCGTCCTTGTCGGTGTCATAGTTTATCACGG
>JAOZLU010000092.1:5943-16461 GCA_029934695.1 Desulfobacterales bacterium
CCCGGAGAGACAAGGGTGTCGCCGTCCGCATCTGTTTTAAAGCTCACCTCCTTGGTGGTCCGGCTGAAATTCGGACCGGATGTCACCTGGTCTGTATTGGGCTGGTCTGCCGGCTCTTCGGGATTACTGTCAGTCTGCCGGCTTTTGTCATTTACGCCGTCCCCGTCGCTGTCATAGTTTATCGTACCCTGATTGCTGATCTCGGTCACGCCTGCAGGAAGGGGGGCTTCCAACCGCACCCGGAAGGTTATTGTTGTCTGCCCGGATCCGGGGATGGTGATTCCTGTGATGCGAATCACAGGCGACTCTTTCTCCACAACACTGCCTGAAGGCGCGGCAACACTCCCCGCAACATACCGGGTATGTTGCGGAATATTATCTGTGAATTCCGCGCCTGTGATATCAAAGTCGCTCTGGTTCCGCAACACGATTGTATAAAGGAGTTCGTCCGCGGATTCCAGATTTCCGCCATTAACATCATCGGAGCTTTGGATTGCCTCTAAAGTGACGGTGGTTCGCATACGGTACCCAAAGTCAGCATCACCGTAAACCTGATCCCCGGTCAGGGAAATGACATGGGGATCAGCGGCGCCAGTCAGAGTATAGCCGAAAAGCACGCCATTGGTGTCGGTGACACCCACGAGATAATCTCCTGCAGGCAGGCTGGTGAAGTTGTAAGCCCCGTTCTCATCGGTGGTCTGTGTTCCGATGAGGGGATCGCTCTCGTCAATTATTCCATTGTTATCTGTGTCACGGTACAGAACAACAGTGACATTCTGAAAGCCGTTCTCTTCTTCATCCTGAACTCCGTCGCCGTTCAGGTCTCTCCATACAAAGTCGCCGATGGTGCTGACATCCTGTTTCTGACAGCCGTCATTGCCGGCATTGCCCGTGCCGTTCACAGGTACGCCCACTATTGTGGGATCAGAGCCCGCAGTCTGCACATAGCCTGAGGGAAGGGAGGTTTCGTCCACATTCACACTGGTGTTGCCTGCCAGAACTGTCGCAGTGTAGTCGCCGCTGCTGTTGGTGGTGACAGTCTGGGAAGCTCCCCTTACGTCGGTGATAACGACCCTCACTCCGGCGAGATTCGGCTCTCCTGAGTCCTGAGTGCCGTTGCCGTTGGTGTCTTCAAACAGATGGCCGCTGACCTGGCCCCGCAGCTGGTAGCCATCAGACCCGGCATCCACAGTGCCAGCAGCAGGAACATCCACGGTTGACGATTCAGAGCCCGCAGTCTGAATGTATGCTGCCGGCAAAGTTGCCTTGTTCACATTCACAGAGGCGGTGCCGACCGGGACAGTCACAGCGTAGTCTCCGTTGGCATCAGTCGTGACAGAATGCGTTCCCCCGTGACAGTCACTGATGATCACATTCACGCCAGCCAGGTTCGGCTCGCCTGAGTTCTGTGTGCCATTGCCATCGGAGTCTTCAAACAGGTGGCCGGACACAGTGCCCTGCTGCTGATAACCTAAGTCGGCAATGCTGTAATCCTCTTCTGCGCTCAGGGCCACGTCAAGGGGTTCATTCGCAGTGGTAAGCACGGATCCCGGCAATGCAGTGAGGACTGTGCTCCCGTTCACATCCACCAGATAGTCTCCTGCGGGCAGGCCGGTGAAAACATAGCCACCGTCGGCATCTGTGATTACTGACCCGAGGTCAGTGTCACCACTGTCAATCACCCCGTTATCATTGACATCCTGATACAAAGTGACAAAGACATTCCCAATGCCAGGTTCGCCGCCATCCCGCACCCTGTCACCGTTCACATCATTCCAGACAAGATCGCCGATACTGCCTGTCTCAGGATTGCGGACGTATCCGAAATCCTGATCAGTGATATCAGCAGAAGTTACCGTGACCGGGAGAGAGCCGCCGGAGGTTGTCAGGGTATAGCCGTCCAACACAT
This sequence comes from Desulfobacterales bacterium, assembly GCA_029934695.1. Taxonomy (GTDB): domain Bacteria; phylum Desulfobacterota; class Desulfobacteria; order Desulfobacterales; family 4be13; genus JAOZLU01. Next base: position 7,853 of record JAOZLU010000092.1, read on the forward strand.
CATCATCATCCGTGACTGTGATGCTGTAGCCTCCCGGGGCCACACCTGAAAAGCTGAAGTCGCCGCCGGCATTGGTGACGGTCTCGGCAATGACATTGCCGTCTTTTCTGAGAACAACAGTCACGCCCGCGATGGGCGGCTCATCAGGCCAGTCATCTGTGGCATCTGTGTTCAGATCATCCCACACTGAGCCGCTGATATTTGCAAGGCTGTTGTTCTGATAGCCAAAATCCGCATCCAGGAGGCTTCCACTGGCAAGTGCCACCTCAATCTGTGTGCCGGCAGCATTCCCGCCGGTTTCATGGTCAGTTGTCGAGGGAGCATAGCTGTTCAGCCCGGTCTGGGCATCATCCACACTGATAAAATAATCGCCGGACGCGAGACCCGTAAATGAATACTTTCCGTCAGGGCCGGTGACTGTGTTCATGACAGAAGAGTCAAGAGTCGAATCAAACACTCCGTTTTCGTCGGCATCCTGCCAGAGCACGACTGTGACACCGGAGATGCCGGGTTCACCCGCATCCTGAACCCCGTCCCCGTCAGCATCGCTGAATACCGTGTCGCCGACAGTGCCGGGCCTGGTGTATCCGAAATTCATGCCACTGTGACCGCCGGTCACGGACTTCTGAGAATTGTCAGCATCCGTGGTTGTACCTGAGCAACCTGAGAGTTCATCATTGGTGTCTGTGATTATAATGGTGTAATCACCGTTTTCAATCCCGCTGAAGGAAAAACTGCCTGTGGGGCTGGTGACAGTCGTGGCAATAATATTGCCGTCAGCACTGAGCAGGCTCACAGTCACACCTGCAATGCCGGATTCACCGCTGTCCCTGGTTCCGCTGCTGTCCGTATCAAACCAGACAGTATCACTGATGGAAGAGAGCAGTGTGTTCTGATAACCGAAATCCGCATTCAGATAAATTTCACCTGCGCCTAGTGTGACCGGCATGCCAGGATCGGTGCCGCCAGTCAGACTGTAACCGTTCAGCACATCGCCTGTATCTGTCACATCAACGATGTATTTGTCGGGATTCAGGTTGTCAAAAAAATAAGAACCGTCATCGTCTGTCATTACTGCTTTCACAACATCATCAGCCGTGCCAAAGCTGCTGTCAGGTCCTGCGCTGATGAGATTCAGCAAGACACCGCCGATGCCAGGCTCACCTGAGTCCTGTGTGCCGTTGCCGTTGGCATCGCTCCAGACAGTGTCACCGATGATGGCCTGTCCGCCGGTGTTCTCATAGCCGAAGTCGGCATCAGGATAACTGTCCCCCGGGCTGATCAAAATTGAACCCGGAGGTGCAGACGAGCTTGTAAGTCCGGCCGGGACAGTGCCTGCTGTGACACTCACAGAGTAAGTGCCTGGGAAAACTCCCGTAAAAAGATAGTTGCCGCTGATGTCTGTCTTTGCGGAGGCAATGATGCTGCCTCCGCTGCCAAGGAGACTGACTTCAATATTGGAGAGGCCCGTCTCTCCGACATCCTGAACCCCGTCGCCGTCAGCATCGAGCCAGACATGGTTGCCCACGGAACCGCAATTATTGAATGAGACAGGCCCGAATGTGTTGTTAGCGTCATCGCATTCGCAGATATTTGTGGCAGAATCCACTGTCACCTCAAAACTGTATGTGCTGCATGAGGCACACTCAGGACTCAGGCCGGACAGATCAATATTGATGACAGCCGAACCTCCCGCGGCCATGGCCCCTGCTGTATGGTCGGCTGCAGCTGACCACCCGCCGGCTTCGGTCAGCCTGACAGTGAAACCGCTGGCAGGGGTTGCGCCGGTTCCCTGGTTTGTCACTGTCACGGCCACTGAGCCGGCCACAGTTCCACCGGAACAGGAGATGGCAGGTGACATATCAGTGATGATGAGATCTGCTGAATCCTGCTGACTGACGGCTGTTCCGCTGTATGTGGGGCATGTTCCGCTGTCCTCATCTGTGCAGGCATTTTCATCAAAAGTCCAGGTTCCTGTCACTGAAGGGCATCCATACTGTGTTGTGACATTCAGCTGTCTGTCCGCTGCATCGCAGTCGCTTCCCTCGGGAGGATTCATTTTCACAGTGAGCGTTGTTTCCCATGTCTCACCGGCTTCCAGGTCTTTTACTTCCCAAATCACATTACCATTGGAAGAAGTGACAGGACAGGAGGCATTGGCATCGTTGCAGCAGGGATTTGTTCCATCATCCCAGCCCGGGCCGGATGAAACTCCTCCTCCGGTAACTGTCGGCAGTATCGGCGGGTCAGAAGGCTGGTAAGACAGCCATTCTCCCAGACTGGCTGAGATTCGGAAGTAGGTGGCGACGGCCTCACCTGTGTTTTCCACTGTTATCGTGTAGGGGACATCTGCTGCACAGTCAGCACTGGTATCTGCCGGGATGACCGCAACCTCCAGTTCCGGTTTGCCGGACTCAACCAGTTCTGAAGCGGGATCCGGCGTGTAGTGTGTTCCGCAGCAGTCATCATATTCAAGCTTCACCACGATATTGTCATCAGAGGCAAAGCAGTTGGAAGAAACGATAAATTCAACGGATATTTCTGTGCCCGGCTCAACAGCTGTGGCAAGGTGCTCAAATTTGTAAGTCCTGCCGCCTGAGGGGACATCGTTTGTCAACGCAGGATCTGTGACATTTTCCCACGGACTGGCGGTCACGAGAAAATCGTCTCCGACAGAAGGAGGATAAAAGGCTGTCCCCTGGGGAAGGGTGATTTCAGTGTCCAGATTGAAAATGGTGTTTGATGTGGCAGGAACATCAATCTTCACGGTCACTGTTGTATCTGATGCACAGTATTCAATCCGGGTCGGCGATATGGATGCACTGGCACTGGCATCCGGTGTGACATTGGCATCAAGAGAGACGCTTCTGGCGGCCGAGGAGCAGACAGACTCGTCTGTACCCGGGTCCTCATCTGCGGAGCTGGTGCAATGCCAAGTTGCTTCGACCGTATTCCGTCTTTCCTCCGGAGCATCACAGTTGCCGCTGTCCACTTTCGTCCTCAGGTGATAGGTTCGGGCGTTTGCGTCTCCTGGCTGCAAGTTTCCGATTTCCCATTCAATGGTTCTGCTCACGCTGTCCCAGAGAATTATCGGGTTTCCTGAAGCTTCCTCATAAAAAGCAGTTGTCGTACCCGGAGATGAGGTCGGAGCAGCTTCAAGGGTCAGTCCGGCACCAAAGATATCTTTGACTCTTACCATTTCAGCGGCAGCCGGGCCGTCGTTGAAGATTCTGATGGTCCAGTCAATGGTTTCCCCGCATTCAAACGGGCCGCCGCTGTTGGTCTTTTCTATGCGAAGCTCAGGACTCTGCCATGCGGGCGTCACATTCAGCGGAGTCTGTGCAACATCATCGTCACAGCAGTTCTGAAACCTCGGGGTGACAATAAATGCTCCGTCGGCAACACAGGGGATATCCGCATTGAACCGGATGAAGATGCTTTCTCCCGCAGGAATATCCGGCAGATTATTGTTCAGAGGGTCAGTGTCAGAAAAACTCAGAACCCCGTCAGTTTCATTCGGCGTGATCGCTGTCACAGTGCCTGTATGATCCTGCACTTCCGCGCCCCCCCTGAAGACCACGCCGGCCGGCAGGGTTATGTCAGCATCCAGGTTCATGACTGTGGCGAGTGTGCCGGGGTTTGTCAGTCTGATTTCCACAGGAACATTTTCTGTGCATGCGGTCAGCGGGCCTGTGATTTCAGCCTGGATCTGCGGGGATATGTTTGTCGCTTCTGCTGCTGCCGGAGGGAAATCAGAAATTTCACATCCGTCGTCTTTTACCACAGGTGCTGTGAGGACAGGCTCTGCGCCGGTCAGAAGGCATCGCACCTCACCTGAAATTGTATTTCCGAATGACCCGTAGCAATCTGATCCGCCATCAAATTTTTCTTTTAATGTATATTTCCGGGATTCCCCCGGTGCCAGATTCGCTATCTCCCATGAAAACGAATTTGTTCCTGGATCTGTGACAATCTGGGGGGTCGGGGTCGGAGAATTCCCGACAAAATCTGCGGACGGATCAACTGTATAAGCATCTCCATACGTCAGCGTCATCCAGATATATTCAGCCTCTGTCGGCTGTCCCGCTGTTCCCCGGGCATTGTTGACCACGTCAATCGTCCATATGACATCTGAACCGCAGGTGATATTCTGGTCCGCAGATGTCATTGTGACAGTGACATCAGGTTTGTTGGCCAGGATGGTGAAAACATTTTCAGAGGTGTTTCTCATGCCTTCGGCACCGCATTCATCGTATTCGGTGGAAAATCTGAGTTGTCCGCCTGAAAATTCGCATCCGACATCAGCAACAAAACGGACTGCTATGACCTCACCAGGGTTTAAGGCTTTCAGCGCATCTGTCAGAGGAGTTGCCAGGGAGGTATTGTCAAAACGCCATGTAAGTGTGCTGTCTGAAATAGCCGGTTCAACATCTCCTCGGGCTGACCAGCCGCCGGAACTGATCTGATACTGGGAGCTTCCTGGCTGGTATGTCAGTTGTGCGGGGAGGATTTCCTCAATCTCAATGTCGTAAATCACAGCCAATCCCGCATTTTTCGCAATCAGGGTCATCTGTTTTTCATCACACAGGTTGCCCAGATTGTCAAAGTCTGTTGTGACGACCAGGTCGGTTGACGGAAAACGGACCTGGGACTTGTCTGAGGCCGGAACTGAACAGGTCTCACCGAGACAGCCAACCCGGACTTCCGCTATATTTTCAGTGACCTGACATCCTCTGATATCAGCCTCAAATATAAGTTCCCGTTCTTCACCCGGGCTGAGTTCGTCAATGACAAAGGATGCGCCGTTTAACGGGGTTGTGCCATCCGGCATGATATTGGTATGCTGTGTGATGCCGGCAGGATTATCCCAGGTCGCGCTCTTATACGTCAGATCATCATCCAATGTTTCGACAACTTCCACATTGTATGCGGATCCTGCTCCTGAATTGATCACGGAGATTGTCCACTCAGCCGGCTGATCCGCCCTTTCAGCATAGACTGTCTCCGGGAATTTGGTGACGGAGAGGTTTGGTTCCCGGATGACTGCTTTTTTTGAATCACTGGCAGTGCAGGTTCTCGTGGTCGGATCAAGGTCGTCAGGGTCAGCAATGTTGGCACAGCCATTGTCATATCCGAGGAGAACTTCCAGTTCTGAATCGTCCAGACAGCGTCCCCGGACATTGAGGCTGACAGAGGCGGCTGTACTTCCTCCGCTGAACAGGTTGCCGTAGTTCCAGACATATCCGGTCTTTCCGTTTACCGTGGCGGGTTCTCCTTCCGAACCATTCAGGGGAGTATGAGGAGATGCACTTGTCACGGAAATTTTTTCGCAGTTTTCGTCACTCATGAACAGTACGACATTGTATGCGGGTTTGTCTGAGTTCCTTGCAATGGTAATCACCGGGCTGTATTCCATGCAGGATCCGACAATCGGAGGCATTTCTGAGACAGAGACCGTCATTTCTGATCCTGATGTGGTCAGCGAGTTGGCATCTCTGACGATGATGCTGCCTCCGTTCTGACAGGAATTGCCAAATTCCACACCTGTTGTGTCGGAAACTTCCAGCGTGGCAAAATCAATGAACGAATAGTCTGAGCCGCATTCGGGTTCTGAGTCTGCCGTGGGCTTCAAGTTGTATGTGATTGTCAAAATATTTCCCGCTCTGACTGGTGTTGCTGCAGTAAAGTCAACAACCATATTTCCAGGGGGCGGATTGTCGGTGAGTGTGTATGTGGGAGCGGTGCCGCTGGTCACTGAGATTGAAGGTGTTCCAACTAATTCCAGATAATTTGTTTTGTCTTCTGTAAAACTGACTTTGTCCCAATTTATGCTGTCCCATCCCGCACCTGTGAAGGTGTATGTGCTGGCAAATGTCATCAGACTGACATCATCGCAGACCTCTGTTCCGGTGTCAGGCACTGTTCTTGACGAGCTGATTCCCAGCTCGGGATTCGGGCAGTCAACAGTTGTTGTGACTGAGGCTTCTGCTTCAATATCGCAGTTGCAGCAGTCTTTTCCGCTGACTTCCACTTTATTCTCCCAGGTGTTTCCGCAACTGTCACATATATTATCTGCCGGCATGGCCGGAATTGTGAAATCCTGATTGTATGTCAGGGCCCCGGCAAGGTCTGATGAGGGGATTGTCCAGGTAATCTGACCGGGGGTGGCTGTGTTGTCATAGTCCGGCGGGGATGGTGACATATCCGCGGGTGTCCAGTCTGTGGGATAAGTATCCGTAACCGTCAGGGAACCGTCTGTGTTGCAGGTTGCCGGATCAGAATAATCCACTGTGATGATGCAATTGACAGTTTGTTCAGTATCGGTTATCGGGATGATCGGATCAATTGGATTCCCCCCGATGGTGCAGGACTTTGTCACCTGCAATTCCGGTTTCAGGCCGGATGACGCGTCAATGGTGTATGAACTGGATTTAAGCGGTGATTTGAATGTCAGGCCGCATACGTTCTGGTATGTCGGCTCCCATACCAGGGTTCCGCCGGAAGCAGTGCCGGCTGAACACCATTCTGACGGCGGGGAATAGGTGACATCATAAATGATGGTACTGCTCTCTCCTGCGGGGATATCGCCGATGCCTCCGAATGTTCCTGAACTGTATGTCACGCCGGAGGGAGTGATGTTGGAAACGGTCAGCAGGGAAAAATCAACATCGAGCCTGATATCTTTGGCAACAGTGCCGCCTGAGTTGGTGATTGTCAGAGAGACATTTTCGGTGATATCACCTGTGGCACAATATGGGGCTGTCATGGTGATGGGAGGCGGGGTATATTCCAGAAAAGGATATTCCTTATGCAGATCAACGCTTGACTGGGCTGATACAGAACTTCCGCAATTCCCGGGCCCGCATCCCCAGACTGCTGAGACATTGTCGGACAGATTCTCACATCCGATGATCTTTGTTTCCACGGAAATATCCACAAACTCATCCGGTTCTATGCTGGCAAGTCCGGGATGGGTTGACGAGTTGAATTCGCGGGGGCTTGATGCGCTGTCAGTGAATATCATTCCGGAGTCGAGTGTCTCTGTGACAACTATATTTCCGACGCGTCCCAGTCCGCTGCTCCTCACACGGATCCGCCAGGTGATCGTGTCCCCGATCTCCGCGTCCGGTTCCGATGTCTCTGTGATGGGTGTGCCGTTGATGTATGTTGCCACTTTGGTCAGGGATATCGCCCCGGGATTGACTGTATAGGGTCTGAGGAAATTCAGGTCATCATAGGCACCCGCGCCCGCATCTGTGAATGAGACTGTGGTGATATTGTCGCCGGACACCGCATCACAGCCGGCGGCATAGATGAACTCCCTGCTGACGGATCCGCCGGCAGGCACTGTGTTGTCGTCTGATGTGCGTGATACCGGGGTGAATCCTGTGGAGATGCTGTTTGTGATGTCCACATTGGTGGCGTCCTCGTCACCGCTGTTGGTCAGGGTCACCTGGAATGTCACATCTTCGCAGTTGTTTATGGGATTGTTGTTTCCGCCGAGCTGACTGACCTCTGTTTCCATGACTGGCGGGTCATAGACGGTGACATCAGGGAAACCGGGTTCTCCGGAATCACAGTTCATGTTGTTGTTAAGATCAAGACACACCATCCCCTGGACCACGCCATCTTCAGCAATTGACGCATCCAGCACCACGGATTCTGCCACTTCACCTGAAACGGTTTCCCCCGGATACACAACAAGTCTGATGATACGAGGGTTGTCGGGGACATACTGCTCCGGCAGGGTCAGCGGGTCAATCCAGACAGCATGGCCCCCGGGTTCCATGCCGATAAAACGATAATATCCGTGCTCATCGGTGATCCTTGTTTTGATATTGTCATCAGAAAAAGATGGAGAAGATATTTGCCCTGCATAACCACTTCCACAAAACATAACCGTAAAAAAGATTACTGCAAAAAATTTTAATACCCTTTGTAAAGCCCAAACATTCTTTCCTGATTCAAACATGGTTATCCCCCCTTCAGAATTTCAGTTTTGCAGTTTATATTCCCCAAAAGCCTATTGATACAGTTATACACAAATTTGTAAACAATCTCAAGCAAAATTTTCATTTTTCAGCTTATGAAACCATTTTTTCTGTGGTCATGCCATAACGGACATGACATGAAGCGTTTAAAAAAAATTCCGATAAATGGGGATTTCCCAAATTGCTGTTACCACTCGGAGCGTGGGAAAATGTTCAATTGAACAATTTGTATAGACAATATGTTCAATATTGAACAGTTTGTCCAAACTTAGGAGGTCAACAAAATGAGTCTGACTCCCGGAGTATTTTCGTGGAATGTCATCAACCTTAATTTTAACAATAAACTGATATTTGAATATAATCTATGCAAGAAACATGCCGGAAGAGTCTGATTCAGAAAAACAGCATAAGTTTCGGACGGGGTTGCAAACCCCGTCCGGCAATCGGAAAAAGATGGATTTGTTGCACTGAGATTCAATAAAATAATTGACAATATACTCTTTATGGTATATTTTACGTTTCAAAAATACGGAAAGGAGGATCCCATGACATCGGCTCGCCGTTGACATACGCACATAAGAAAATCCCGGGGTTGTAGGGTGGGTGGAGGATTTCGAT
>JAOZLU010000598.1:0-1276 GCA_029934695.1 Desulfobacterales bacterium
CCATATATGTTGCTATATGTTTTCTGCTTCAGCATGTGTCGCTGGTAAAAGTGGGAGCCCGGAGGGGAAAGTCGACGTTTTTCATTGAACGGAAGGCAGCAGTCCCGAATGCGATACGGCGAGCATTCGGGACACCGCCGGGGTCTGAGACCATGAGGGGATCAACAGCATCTTCCGGATGTACGGGGGCAATTACAGGATACCTGTGTTTAAGAATTTTTGAGCGAGATAATTCTGAGGGTCAGCGGAGAACAGGGATTCATTGGTGGGGAATTCCGCCTTTTTTATGTGGGAGGCAGAGCCTCCATGTATGCGTTCCCAGGCAGAGCCTGGGAACGAGTATGCGGAGTTTGTACGCGTTTCCTGAGAACGAGTATTCGGAATTTTCTATTTGTTCAATGCGTCTTTCAACAGTTCCTGATTGATAAGCAGGTCTGTAAAACGCTGGGGATCATCTGCCTGTATGTATTTGAGTTCGGAAAGAAATTTGACATATTCCTTTTCTCCCTCGATACTGAGATGATATGTGTAATGAACCGTTTTCATTGCTTCGCGGATGGTCTTTTCATCCATGCCCGTATATTTCACGCCAATCCGCACCGCCTCATCCGGATGTTTCTGAATGAAATCCGTGGCCTGAATATGGGCGCGGACCACAGCTTTGGTTTTGTCCGGATTTGTTTTGAAGAATTCTGAGCCTGAAACCAGCACACAGCAGGGATGCCCTTCCCATATATCATGGGAGGTCGCCAGATTCCGCCCCACGTCCATTGTGATCGCTTTGGACGGATAAGGCTCCCATGCGATAAACGCATCAATCTGGCCTGTCCGCAACGCGCTGATCATCTCAGGCGGTTTTACCACGATAATGTTGACATCTTTGAGATCAGTCCTCTGCTGCCTCAGCCCCTTTCTCAGGAGAAAATCCTGAACTGTTGAATGCCCGGGAACCGCAACGGTTTTCCCTTTCAGATCAGACAAATTTTTGATTTCTGAATCTTTTTTGCTCACAGACAGCGCAGAGCCTTCTGTGTTGACCTGAGCCACAATCACCACCTTGGCCATATTATTCGCAAAAGCCGTTGTGACAGGGGCTTCTCCCACATACGCCATGTCGAGAGCATTGCCGGCAAAGGCTGTCATTATCTCAGGCCCGGCCCTGAATATGCCGCTCACCTCAACAGCCACACCCTGTCTGTCAAAGAAATCTTTATCCAGTGCCACCCAGAACGCAAGGTGATGGATGTCATTCTGCAAATAGGCCATCCGAACCGGC
>JAOZLU010000598.1:1376-4188 GCA_029934695.1 Desulfobacterales bacterium
CCCTGCAAATATAACCGCTCCCGGACATGGAACCACCAGCTTCTTCTGAAATTCTCCGCCGATCACATTGAAAAACTCCAGGCAGGCAGAGCATATATATTGGGTTTTGGCAATGGAATACGGAATTTTCTCCGCTCCCTCCTCAACAAAATAAACTGGCTCAATAAAATTGGCGTGATTGGCACAATGGGTGAGAAACAGGTCCTCATAACGGCGACCTCGGATGCCCATCACCTTCATCCATCGTTCCTGCTTTGAAGGATCCTCCGAAGCCAAATCCTCCCACTCGTCAGGTCTGGTCCTAAGATAACTTTCACGCAGGGTCATGCGCTGTTTTTCCTGATTGTCAGGCAGTATCTTAGGGCGAAATTTGGTGGCTCGGAGAATGGTATTCAGTTTCAGTCCGTATTCTCCGAGATCATCAGAACTGATAACAAGATACCGACCCGCATAAGGCGATATCCAATACCATGACAGCGGTCTTTTGCACAGGTCGGTTTTTCTCCAGGCATCTGGAGGAACAAAACCAATCCTCACATTTTTGGCCAATGGTCTGCAAACGGCTTTTCCAGCCTCGTACATGGAAATGGAATCCTTCTCAAGTGTGTCTCTGAATGACAGGAACTCATTTTCTTTCAGCCAGTATGTATATTTCTGATACATCATAAATTCATGAAATACGGCATTTTCTCATCAGAAACTGCCGCATTCACTTCCTCCGAATTGGGTTTATGCAGTCTCCTCCTCAACCTTTGCAACTTCCTTTTCTGCTTTAGCCGCTTTCTTCTCCGCTTTGGCCTTGGCTTTTGCAGCATCCTTCTCAGCCTTGGCCTTGGCTCTTGCGGCTGCTTTTTCCTCTGCGTCTTTTGCCGCTTTCTCAAATATGTCGTAGCCCAGCAATGACTCGGCCACAAGGCTGCTCATGTCTTTCATCGCCAGAGGGGAGTTCCTCGCCATAACACCCACATTCAGCCCCTGGAAGCAGAACGGACAGCACGAGACAAGTTCTTCAGCCCCGGTATCTTCGGCTTCCTGGATACGGCGCTGGGCCATTTTATTCTGTATATCAGGATAGCCCGCTTTTAATCCTCCGCCAGCTCCGCAGCAGCGGGAATACTCCCGGTTTCTGGGCATCTCTTTCAATTTAAGCCCTGGAATGGCGTTCATGATAATCCTGGGCGCGTCAAAGCCCCCGGTGGCCCGACCCAGATGACAGGGATCATGGTAAGTCACTGTTTTGTTCACAGGATTAGGAAACGCCAGCTTTCCCTCCTCTAAGAGACGAGCCAGGAATTCAACTGTATGGAGCACCTCGAAATTAAGTTTTCCGACTTTGGGGTAATCCTGCCTGATTGTCTTAAAGCATCCCGCGCAGGAACTGATGAGGGTGCCAATATTCAACATGTTGAACTGATTTATATTCTCCATGAACAGACGCTCGTATTCCGGATCTCCCATTCTGAGCAGCACGCTTCCGCAGCATTTCTCATCTTTTCCCAGTACCCCGTAATCAATATCCAGGGCTTCGAGAACATTGACCGTATTGATGGCAACCTGTTTGACATTGACATCATAAGACGCAGTGCATCCTAAGAAAAGAAGGACTTTTCCCTTTGTTTTCTTTATATACCTCGGCTCATTCTGAATCAGGCCGTCCTTTTTGGCACGCCTCGACCATTTTGTGCGGCCGGCCCGGGGCTGCTGCCAGGGATTGTCAAATGCCTTCACACTTTTTCTCAATGCTTTCTGAGGTTCCAGAGGGCCATACTCAGCCCGTACAATCAGCCTGCGTAAATCTTCCCACAGGTTGACTGTATCAATATGAGCCGGGCAGACAACCTCGCATTGCCCGCATGTAGAGCATTCATAAAGATTCTTAACAAACTCTTCGACATCTGCATCACTCACCTCGCTGTAGCGGAATACCGAGGCAAGCAGTCTTTTCATGGATTCACCCACTCTGTCGCTCTTCATGATCTTGGCAAGAAAGCCTTGCTGGGATCTGGCGATTTTCAAAAAATCAATCACCTTTCTCCGGGGGATAACGCCTTCTTTTGCATCCTGGTCATACACCGGACACCACAAAAGACATTCTCCGCATCTCGTGCAGGCATCAAGCTCGATCAATCTCCGCATATCCAGCTTGTGAATGGGGATATCTCTGGCCTTTTCCTTTTTTATCTCATTCTCTTCCTGAGTTACAGGAATATCTTTATCTTCATTGGACATGATGCAATTTCCGTAAAAAATATTAAAAGTTATTCATGATGATGAGCTGGCTTCAGTCTGCTTGAGAGCTTCTTCAGCCTCGGAATTTATTCCGAGGCTTCAGGAATCGCATAAATCTCTCCTCTCACAGGCGTTGAAACCTCCCCCACTTTTCTTGATTTCAGTTCATCAGGCAAGCTTTCATTTATTCGCCGGAACACCATACCCCGGCAGCTTCATGATTATAAACAACTGCCATCTGTGCCTGTGTATGCACAAACGAGAATAATCTCACAGGCGGCATTTCTTTAATTTTAAATGGCCCTACCGCTGTGAAGCCCAAGGACTCGAATTCGGATATTGCCTTATCTGCGGCATCTTTTTCTTCGATCCAGTCAGGAGAAACATCAGGAATCAGGTGAATTTGGGAAGGCGTAGGATTCTCTTTCACTGAAAGATACTTTCCCACCTGATTCCATTTGAACCAAAGATACAGACCCACTGCGATGAAAACAAGAAAAATAAAAACTCCGCCAATTACCTGTAAAAATGCACCCATCTTTTCACCTCATACCTTAATTTAGGGGCCGGCCGGACGGGGCCA
>JAOZLU010000599.1 GCA_029934695.1 Desulfobacterales bacterium
TAAATGCTCGCCTCGCCTTTCATGCCCGGTTCGCCTTTCATGCTCGGCTCGGATTGGCAAATCCGAGCCATGAGGGGCGGGGGATTTGCCAATCCCCCGCAAGCATCGGAGGCGTTGCCCGGTTCGGCATTGACAAATCCTAACCGCAGAATTGTTTCATAAACCCGTAACTTATTTCAATCTTTAATCAGAGGAGACACATTATGAAAGCACTCAGACTGATCGTTTTTTTTCTCATCCTTCATCCTTTATTTTTCGGCGTTTCATTCGCTGGAATACCCGAGCCGGAGACGCTGATCTACGGCGAGGTGTTCAACACCTTCCAGGGAAACCGGGTGACACTCACCGAGGGAAGTATCGAATGGACCGTCAGGAAAAAGGGCGGCGACGCGGAAACTTACATTTACGACACAGAGGTGGAATGCCTCGAATGCACCGAATATGAGAACGGGGAATGTGTGGAGTGCGAGAATTACTCGTACCGTCTGAAAGTCCCACAGGAGGCGGCCATCGCCATCGAGGGCATGGAAGTCCCGGACAACGTGATCTCACTGACCCCGGAGAAGCGTCAGTATGACTACGTCGAAGTGAGGGTGAACGGGGAGACCGCCCGTATCCTTCCGAAATGGCAGTACGGGAACACGACAGAGGGCGAGCCGGAAGGGCAGTTCATAACGGCCGGCCAGACCCGGCGTTCCCACTACTACAGAGCTGATCTGGAGATCGTGACCGAACTCGGGGACACGGACCGCGACGGCCTGCCCGACTGGTGGGAAGAGGAGAACGGCCTGAACAAAGACCTTGCCAGTGATGCGGCATCAGACAGCGACAGTGACGGATGGACAAATCTGGAAGAATTCATGAAAGGAACCGATCCGGATGAGAGCAACGCGGCTCCGTCCCTGCTGAGTGAGAGCATCACAGTTTACGAAGGCGGAACAGTCCTGTTCTGTCCGGAGATAGCGGACTCGGACACGCCCGCGGAGAATCTGAAAGTTAGACTCCTCAGCATGCCGCAGGGCATCCGAATGACATTCCACACAGACAGCGAGACTTCCGGCCATACCCACGGGAAGACACTCCGCACCGGTGACACAGTGACGCTGGCGGACATTGAGGCCGGAAAAATCCTGCTGGAACAGACCGAATCCGGAGGGGCCGATCCGTCCCTGTCTCTGGAACTGAGCGACGGGGTCCATCCGGCTGTGAACGTGACGCTCGCCGCGAAGATATTCAGACCGACCGCGACCGACGGAACCGACGCGGTGTTCTGGGGTGACGCACAGACATACACGGAAATGGCGGAGGCCGGGGACACGCCCCTGTCAGTCCTGCCCGACCGTTCCGGGAATGACTATGACGCAACGTGCTATCACTGGTCAGAGGAGGCCGGGGAGCATGTCCCGTGTGCGATAGACACGGACGACGCAGGCCCGTCCGGGAAGCCGGTGATCGGTCTTGGCATGCCTGAGAAGGGTGTCCTCATGCCGCCGGCTGCCACGCCGGTGTTTCCGTCAGGCGACGCCACTGTCTTCTCCGTGTTCAGGGCGGCCGAGGCTGGGGATCAGATACTGGCATCCGGCCCGTTCTTCGAGATCGGCGTGCTCGGAAAGAATCATCCGTCGCACCCGGAGGAGATCCGCGTGGCGTCATCCGAGTCCGCTGTTTACAGCAACCGGCGGGTCACAGGCGGATGGGTTCTCGCCGGCATCCGGATAAGCCGGGAGGGGACACACATTGATCTGAACGGCCTGCGTGCGGGCCTGTTTCCTTATGAGGAGACAACAGACCTGGGAACAGACCCGCTCATCGGCGGAAAGTTCGAGTGGATATGGGACTTTGACGAGGAGAGGCAGAACCTCGTGACCCATCAGTCCTTTGACGGGAACCTCGCGGAGATGCTGGTGTTCGACAGGGTCCTGCCCGAGATCAGGAAATGGCACACTTACGCGTATCTGTCGGCAAAATGGCTCGGGTACGCGGTCAGCGATTTCTCCGACGTGTCCAGGCCGGTGACCGTCATGGCCGCCTCGGGGGCTGAGAAGATGGCCTCCTACGATGCTGACTACAACTCCGACTATTCCTATTATGATGATTTTGTGGCCAGGTTCGGAAGCGATTATCCCTGCATCCTCATCGGCGGTCATGCCGGGGACCGGCTCATCGGCGGGTTCGAGGACGACATCCTCATCGGCGGCCCGGGTGCGGACACCCTGAGAGGATACGGGGGCGCCGACATCTTCGTGGTGACAGACGGCGACACTGTCCGGGACTTCAACCGGGATGACGGTGACGTGCTGTATCTCACCCATCTGCTGGAGGACACCGGCAGGCCCCTCGGGGCATACCTGCATTTTGAGATCACACCTGATCCTCAGGGCGGGATGAACCACACCCGGCTGAGAATTGACGCTGACGGCGACGGGAGCGGGTTTGACGACGCATCGGTGCTTCTCAGGCTGACAGTGTTGCGGGACACCGACCTGGGCCGGCTGTGGGCGGCCGGGCATCTGCACACCGGCGGGCCGAGGCCGGCCGTGCGTGTCGGTATCGCCACAAGGACCGCTGACACGGACGCGTTCACCGTGACCTTTTCTGAGAGCGGGATCGCCGGCGGCCTGACACTGCCGCTCGGGCTTGAGGGATCGGCCGGCACGGACTACGGATTCGAGACGCAGGTCTGGAACTCACTGACCGAGGCCTATGAGACCACGGTTGTGGCGGACAGCGTGATCCCGGTCTCACTGAAACCAGGAGACACGTCCCTGCCGGTGAAAGTGGTGCGTCTGACAGACAGCGAGGATGATGTCCCGGAGACCGTCAGCGTGACCCTGCTGCCCAAAGGTGATTTCTATGACCTCGGGGATGTTCGCAGTGCGAGCCTCACGGTCTCGGAAACCGGGGAGGCGACGGAGCCGTCCGGCACCCACCACAGTGCGGATTACAGCCCCGCTAATTTCGAGATCAGTCTCTCGGAGCTGCTGAGGGTGATCCAGCTCTACAACGGGATATCCTATTACTGTGATCCCGACGGCGAGGACGGATACATGTTCGGAGAGGGAAGGGCAAGAAACTGTGCGCCTCACACTCTGGACTACAATCCCCAGGACTGGCGCATCAGCCTCGGGGAGCTGCTCCGGCTGATACAGCTCTACAACTCCGGCGGATACAGCAGGAGTGTCGGTGGGGAGGACGGGTTCTCGCCGAAATGATGAAATCTGAAGGATGAGGGATGAAATCTGCGATCCTTCACCCTTCACCTTTCCCTCTCGCCTTCGGCTCTGCCAAAATTTCATTTTGGCATTCCTGTCAGAATGACCCGGATGTCTGCCCTGTGACAGCCGCCACATAGGTTTTTAATTTCTGAATGGCACGGTGCTTGATTGTATAGGCGTTCTGGGGAGTGATTTCCATCATTTCAGCGACTTTCGGAATGGGAAGTCCCTGGTCAAAGTGGAGCTTTAGAAAGAGACGCTCCCGCGGGGGAAGGGTCTGTGTGCCCTCATGAAGCAGGCGGTGCTGTTCTGATTTTTCCAGCAGTTCTTCGGGGCCTGCCCTGTGTTCCTTCAGATCGGACATATCCTCAAGGGGTATAACCTTTTCCCGTCCCCCTATCCCGTCGAAACCTTTTTTCCTTATATAATTAAGGGTGATGCGTACCGTCACTGTTCTGATCCAGGTGGCAACGGTGCATCCCTTGTCCCCTTTGTACTGTCTCAGCTTCTTGGACTGGTTTTCAAAGAGCTTCAGGAAAACTGTATTGTGGATGTCATCAAGATCGTCAGAGGTAAATCGGAGGTGCCTGAGTATAAGGATATTCCGCACGGCCCAGTAAATCAGGCCCGAAAATCGTTGGACAAATTCTTCAGATGCCCTTCTGTTGCCGGAAAGAGATTGTGAGAGCAACTGTCGGTCGTTTTTGTCGGAAGGGTTCATTGGGTGATTACCTTATTGTTGGATGTTGGATGTTGGATGTTTGATGTTGGATGTTCGATGTTGGATGGTTGATGTTGGATGTTGGATGGTTGATGTTGGATGGTTGATGTTGGATGTTCGATGTTGGATGTTTGATGGCTGAAATTGCATTTGTCCGAATCATTCCTTGACATTAATTGTTGCTGGGCTGAAATCCTCCATCAAACATCAAACATCAAACATCAAACATCAAACATCAAACATCAAACATC
>JAOZLU010001121.1 GCA_029934695.1 Desulfobacterales bacterium
GTTTATTATCTCAGTCAGTCTGGCAACCAGCGGAATATTGCTTTTGCCATACATAATGTCCCTGATGCCTCTCAGATTGTTCACATCCGACGGCGATCTGACGAATCGTCTTATGGACGAATGGAAGGGACATGATCTTCCATAGTTTCTGGTCAGCGCCTTTTCCGCCTCACCGACAGCGTTGTCCAGCTTTATGAACACAATTCTCTCAAAAACGGCCACCATTTCCAGAAAGGCACTTTCAAAAAGTTTTTCCTGGATCCCCTCAAAATACTCCTCTGTCACCTTCTTCCTGTCCCCCATTTTTTTTGCGGCATAAGGGAGTCCGATATCAAAAAGATATTTTCCGCTGCCATCCGAAATCGCCCGATGTCCTGCTTTCTCACATATATTCTTCAGGACCAGATAATCTTCATAGCATTTTTTTCAGATTTTTGTTCATTGCCACTCTCAAAGCTTGTGAAAATCAGATTTTCTCGTCAATCCATTCTTCCATGATATTTTCCAGCACATCCTTGTCCAGCTTCATCCGTTTTTTCCCATTACCGCCCCTCAGTATCTCCCACTGATACCTTCCGTCATCTTCTCTGAAACGCACAATCATACACTTGTCTGCTTTGTGGCCTCTCAGCCAGAAGTCAATCCGACCGTAGGCACTGACGATGTTTGTTCCGACCGGATCAAGTATGATGGCGTGATCATCAAACATTATCTCCAGCCTGCTGATCTGATATGTTCCCACAGATTCTTCCTCAACAGTCTTTTTGTGAAGGGAGAAGGTCAGGTATTCCCCTTCCAGATCGGCAAACCAGGAGCGGATTTCAGCGTAAAGTTCGTCTGCCGATCCGATCCATTCATTTTTTCGTGCTTCCCAATCCGTCTCATCTGTTCTGTTCTCTTTCAGCTTTTGCAGTTTTTCCCTTAAACTCATATCTTATCCTCTCCTGTCTCCACATTGCTTTCTTCTATCTCTATGACACCATCATTGACGACAGAGATAAAATTCTCGGTATATAGTAATGTCTCAAGTTTCTCACAGACACTGAGGTTTTTCAGTTCTTTCATTCTGACGAATCCTGATAATAAATTTCATCTGTCAATATTTCGGCAATATTCTGAATCTTTATCTCTTCACGTCTGAAGTCGTTGAACAATATTCCAGATTAAGGGAACCTCGTGAGCATACCCCAAAAAGTATTATAATCAGAGAATATCA
>JAOZLU010000600.1 GCA_029934695.1 Desulfobacterales bacterium
TGTTCGATGTTCGATGTTCGATGTTCGATGTTCGATGTTCGATGTTCGATGTTTAAACCTTAAACCTTTCACTGTCAGAGGGATTCATATCATTAATTATATAAAACAACAAGAAGGAACTTAAATTGGAATCAGGAAAAATCATTACCCAAGATGATGAAATCAGGAAGGTGCTTGACAACGCAAAAAGTGTGGCCGTGCTGGGATTAAGCCCGAAGCCGGAAAGAGATTCCCACAGAATCGGCAAATATCTCAAAGAGCAGGGTTACAGGGTCATCCCGGTACGTCCGGGTCAGAAGGAGATTCTGGGGGAAACCGCATATCCGTCCCTTGATAATCTCAGAGAGCCGCCGGACATTGTGAATGTGTTCAGACGGTCCGAGCAGATCATGCCCCACGCGCAGGAGGCGATTCGAGTGAAAGCGAAATTTTTCTGGATGCAACTGGGGATTGAAAATCAGGACGCGGCAGCACTTCTGACAGAAGCGGGAATTGATGTGATAATGAACAGATGTATCATGGTGGATCATGGAAAACTCTGCAAATAAGTCCTCTTACAGAGAAAAACGCCGCAAAGCCAAAATGATTCCCTGTCACTGTTGCGGAGCTGCACCGCCTTTCTGCTGGAGATGCCGATGCGGATTCAGCATTTGCCAAAACTGCATGGAACAAAATGTCTGGGGAATGTCGTGCAACGGGATTACATGGGAGTGTCCGGATTGCGGAGGGCAAAACGGGTTCGGGAATCAGTAAGGGATCGGGAAATTTCATTTCAGCACTTCTTTGAAAAGACAGGTGCTAAAATTTCATTTCAGCACTCCTTTGAAAAGACCAGGTGCTAAAATTTCATTTCAGCACTCCTTTGAAATATCAGTATCGCTCGAAATCACTGTCATCAAGCTGCTTCATATCTATAAGCGTTCCGAGGGCATCTCCTTTTTCAGAAAAGGCTCTCGGCTTATCCGCCAGTTTTGAGTGATTCATCTCAGCAGCCTGCATCTTTTCCAACGCGTTTGCCAATATCTGTTTTTCCGCTTTGGAAATTTTGAAAAACGACGCCGATTTGAGGAGATATTCAGCCTGGGACGAGAAGCTCTGGCTGGTAGCGGCCATTTCCTGGGCTGAGGCCGCGTTTGCCTGGATCACCTGATCCAGTTGCAGTATGGCGTTGCTCACATCTCTGATGCCGGCTGACTGTTCGTTGCTGGATGTGCTGATTTCCTGAATCAGTTCAGCAGTCTTTTGGATGCCGGGGACAATTTCTTCAAAGAGTCTGCCTGCTCTTTCCGCAATTTTGATCAAAGGCGAACTGGCTCAGATTCTCAATCATCGTGTTGATATTATTTCTGAATTCATTGAAATCGCCCTTGTACTCATCTGTGATCTTTTCAGGAATATTGCCCTTGGAAATCCGATCCACATAGCCTGCCGTCACTTTCAGAGGGCCGACCACCGCATCCAGTGTGTCGTTGACGCCTTTGACAATCCTGGCATATTCGCCTCTGAATTTGTCCGGTTTTCCCCGGGTATCGAGCCTGCCCTCCTGTACTGCATCCGTCAGCATATTTATATCTTTGACAATGTTTTTAATCGTGTTTACCATGAGTGTGAGGGATTTCCCAAGGGTGTCTTTTTCAGAAAGAATATTCACCTCGACAGACAAGTCTCCTCTGGCAACCTTTTCCGCTAACCGGACAGTTCCTTCAAGATTTGATATCAGCATTGGACAAATCCGATCCCGTCCTTGTCGGATGTGCCAGTCCGGAAGGGAATGGGAAAGTTGTTTGGTCTCTGACATCTGGCTCATAAAAGTGAATTTAAAAAGGCAGTTACATAATAACGAATTTTGCAGCCCTGTTGTCAGAAAATACTGATGATTCAGAATAAAAATAATCACCAAATACTGAATAGATGTTTGACATATTCAGTATGAAGTGATATGAGCATATTGCATTTGGATCAGGAATCATCACCGACTGTCAGATTGAAAATGTTTTCAGTCAGTTCTGGAATTCCCTGTTCTGAAAGGGAACAAGATGTTTCGGTCTGATGAACATATCAAATCCAGAGGCTTAAATGGGAGAATGAGCTATGAAAAAAATTTAAGGAAGTTCCCTTTTGGGAAATGCTTTTCTGAATCTCAGCATCCGTACTCGGAACCAATGCTGAGACTGCAAAAAAAACTGCGTCTGGGGAAATTCTGAGAAGAGAAGCCTCAGCGAGTTTTGAGGGAATTTATCAGGAAGGCAATGCAGATTGGATATAAGTGCCTGGCATTGAAAAAATTCGGATGCCAGACAGTGAACACCAAAAACTACCAAACTAAGGAAAGAAGATGGATTCATCACCAAATCTGGATCGGCTGTTTAAGAAGGAAGCCTCCTATTATGTCGGCGCAGGGGTCTTTTTTCTTCTGCTGATCGGCGTTCTCCTGTCGCTATATTATTCCGCGCTGCAAATTGACTATGCGTGGCGATGGTTTCGGATTCCCCAGTATTTTGTCTATGAAGACATAGTTGAAATAAAATCCGATGTTGGCGGAGAAGTCAAATCCATATCCATTAAAGAAAAAGAAGCCGTTATTCAGATCAGGGGAGCAGATGAGGAAGGTTCCTTTATTGTTCCGGCAAAGGGAGTGAGCGTCAGTGAGGGCGATCTGATTTTTGTCGGTGACACGCTGGGCGATTACAGAGAATGGAAAGTCGGCATTTTACTACAAGGTCTCTGGCTTACACTGAAAGTCAGTTTCATCGCCATTATTTTCGGAATCTTCATCGGTCTTTTTCTCGGTCTTGCGCGCATCGCTTCAAATCCTGCTTTGAAATGGTCGGCAATCACCTATATTGAACTGATCCGCGGTTCTCCTCTGCTTGTACAGATATTTATCTGGTATTTTGTTCTGGGGACATTGTTCAATACGCTCCTGTCCAAACAGGATTTTCCTACGATCCCGCCCCTGTGGTACGGAGTTGCAGCCCTTGCCTGTTTCACGGGCGCGTATGTGGCGGAGATGGTGAGGGCGGGCATACAGTCCATTCATCGTGGTCAGACTGAAGCCTCCCGCTCTCTCGGTATGAATTATATTCAATCCATGGTTCATGTGATTCTGCCCCAGGCCATGCGTCGGATATTGCCACCGCTTGCAGGCCAGTTTATCAGCCTTGTCAAGGATTCTTCTCTCCTTGGCATCATCGCCATTCGGGAGTTGACCAAGGCAACCCGGGAAGTGGTCACAACCAGCCTTCAGCCCTTTGAACTCTGGTTTGTCTGTGCGCTGTTATACCTCGTCCTGACATTCACACTTTCCATGTTTTTACAATATCTGGAACGGAGGATCTGACAGTGATTGATGTTCGTAATATTTACAAAACTTTTTTGACTCCCCATGAGGTCAAGGCGCTGATTGATGTTTCAAACAAGGTTGAGGCAGGAGAAGTGGTGGTGGTCATCGGACCGTCCGGGTCCGGGAAAAGCACCTTTCTCCGTTGTCTGAACCGTCTGGAAAAAGCGGACAGCGGGCATATCTATATCGAAGGTGTGGATATCCTTGACTCAAAAACAGACATCAACAAAATACGGGCCGAAGTCGGAATGGTGTTTCAGTCGTTCAACCTTTTTCCCCATAAAACGGTTTTTGACAATGTCAACCTGGCGCAGCGGGTGGTCCGGAAGCGCCCCAAGGAAGAAGCCAGTGAAAAGACAATGGCGCTGCTGGATAAGGTGGGAATTCAGGACAAAGCCAAAGTGTATCCGGATCAGTTGTCCGGCGGGCAGCAGCAGCGGGTGGCCATTGCCCGCGCGCTTGCCATGGATCCCAAGGTGATGCTCTTTGATGAGCCAACCTCCGCACTGGACCCTGAAATGATCGGCGAAGTGCTTGATGTCATGAAAACTTTGGCTAAAGAGGGCATGACCATGGTGGTCGTCACCCATGAAATGGGGTTCGCAAAGGAAGTGGCGGACCGGGTGATTTTCATGGATCACGGGGCTGTCGTGGAAGAGGGAACGCCGGAACATTTTTTCACCAATCCCACTCATGACAGGACAAAACTGTTTCTGAGTCAGATTCTCTGATTTCCGGCCCGGTTCGGCACTTTCTGCCCGGTTCGGATTGCCAAATCCGAACCCACCATCCTGCTTGCCTAATATGCGGTCAAATTCCGATTCAGAAAAATGT
>JAOZLU010000601.1 GCA_029934695.1 Desulfobacterales bacterium
AGCAGATGTGAGTTGTGGGGAGAGCTGACTTTCAAGGTTTACAACGAACTGTGGGGGCCCAGCGGAAAGTTCGGTCCGTTTGCCGGTTACAGAAAGCCGAGCATCTGTTATAAGAAGATATGTATATGGGGATGTTGGAAAATCCCGTATCCTTGCTTTAAGAAAGTAGAGAAATGGTGGGTGCTGGTTGACTGGAGATCCTACTACAGAAAAGACACGCTGGTTAATTGGAGTAAATCGGGGAGTATTAAAATAGACTGTCCAGAGAGACCCGCGTTATCTGTTACACCGCTTGAGAAAAATGTTTCCAAACTGAATGGCACCACCACGTTCAATGTCGCCAATTCAGGTGTGGGGCCGATGGCTTGGACAGTAGCAGTGAATGATGCGACCTGGCTGACGATTATCAGCGGAGATTCGGGAACTACCGATGAAGGTGACAACAGCACGATCACCCTGAGCTATGAAGATAATCCGGGTGGAGAACGGGTCGGAACAATCACCGTAACAGCACCGGGTGCTGGTGGCAGCCCGCAAACTGTCAAAGTGATACAGGATTCCGCTGCTATGGAATATGCCGGAGCAGGCATAGATATGGATATCTCCACGGCTGACATTGATCCGGCAGTGACGGCTTCCAACGATGATGAGGTCTGGGTGTCTGTGCTCGCACAGGGAGTTACTGATCTGGATACCCTCAAGCTTAATGTGAATTTTGATCCGACCAAGGCTCAGTTTATTGAAGGTAAGGAAGACGGGCCTGACGGAACAAAGAATTTCTTGAAGCAAAATGGGGGGACAACCATAGGGTTTATAGCCCTTGAAACTTCTCCCGGATCAATTATGATTCTGAATTCTCTCAGTGGCACTAGCACTAATGAAGCTCCGGATGGTTCTGGTCCCATTGCTTATCTGAAATTCAAGGTGTCTGACGTTGATTCCGATAACGAGCTTACCCTTGATAATGTGTCATTTTCCAACTCCGGCGGTGAGGCAGAAAACGTCACCGATCTTAAATCTGGAGCCTTTATGAAGGAACCAGGCTGTGACGGAGATTTTGATGATGACGGAGATGCAGACGGTACTGATGAAATGATGCTTGCTGAAAAGATGGATTGCATAGAAGGAGATGCATCGTGTTGGGATTCAAAGTACAATTTGAACAACACGCCAGATACATCAGGAAATCAGGTCATCAGCATCGAAGATTATCAGGACTTTGCAGAGATTAAAGGTAAGTGTCTGTAATTTTTTGCAAATATCTCTTTATGCAAGGCCATTTCCAATATGGCCTTGCATAGCAACACTATGAATTTACTTAACCCTTATTTGAAACGGAGGGAAAAATGATAACGATAAAATTGAAAAGAACTGCTCTTTGGGCAACAATGACCGTTGCCATTTTCAGCATGTTTTTCTTCTTGGGGACGCACTCCGCGTTGGCCGGAGGTTGCGCTCTGGAAATAAATTCAACTCTTACGTCTGAAGCAGATGATGAAATATGGGTTGATGTGGCCGTTTATGACGTGAAAAACCTGGATACCTATCGGGTTGATGTAACATTCGATCCCGAGCGGATGACATTTATCGAAGGATATGAAGATAATCCGTCGGCCGGAATACTTAACCTTTTAAAACAACGCGGGGGAACAACAGCCGGATTCCTGGCACTTGAAAAAGTGCAGGGGACAGTTATGATTCTCAACGCCCTTGTAGGAATAAATTCAGCAGAGGCACCGGAAGGAAGCGGCACAATAGCGCTTTTGAAATTCAAACTTCTTGATGATGCACCTGATAACAGTTTGACGATTTCCAAAGTAACCTTTCTGAATCCGGGGGGGAGCAATGATCCTGTTCCCGACACCAACATTAAACCGTTGGCCCTTAACCCGACCTTCAAAATTGAAGGTTACACGAAAGATCGAAACGATTCGCCTCTTGAAGAAGTAGCTGTTCAGATTGTCGGCGCATCAGAGTTCACCACATATTCGGATGATAACGGCTATTATCAGTTTACCGGTATATCCGAGGGAAGCTACACGGTTTCGGTTACAAAAGAAGGCTATGAATTTCAGCCTCTTGCGGAAGATGTTTTGCTGGATTCCGACAACCCTGTCGCCACTATAAATTTTAATGAAAAATTTATAGATGAAGACAGCGACGGGCTGGAAGATGACTGGGAAATTCAGTATTTCGGTGATATTTCACGTGACGGAACAGGCGACTACGACGGGGACGGATACACGGACAGGGATGAATTCAATAACGGAACAGATCCGGCACAGAATGAAACCAGCACTGTTGAAGGAGGCGTATTCACAGCAGGTGAAAGCGGCCTTATCGAAATTGACTGGCTCTATGATGGCGGGATGTATGAAGGAGAACTCGGCATATTCAGCCTTGATGGGATGTTTGAACTCATAACTGACCGAATTGCATTTATAAAGGAAGCCGTAAGACGGGTGCTGTCAAACAGTACGGAAGGATATGTGGTATTGTCAGACCCCAAGGAGGGCGCACGCTTCAGCGGTTCACTTGGAGAAACGACTGACCGAAATCTGGGACCCTATGTGGGAGCGAAAAGCTTTCAGATGAGTTCGGCAGATGCTCAGGATTCGGAAGACGATGCTCAGGATTCGGATGAAGACGATGATCAGGACTCAGACGATGATCAGGGCTGGAAAGGCGCTCAGTTTGCCATCGTGCTTGTGCCGAATTCCACATTTGAGCAACTATCCAGTAAGCCTGAGACAACCGTGGCCGGTGAACGTCCTTTGTTTTCACTTGTATTGTCGAATCCGTTCCAGGGAACACATGTGGGACAGGTGGCAGACATAAACGGATCCGGAAATGTGTTCGTGTTTGAGGATATGGAAGTCACTGGGAGCGATAAGGATTATAATGACATTATCATCCGGGTAACTGGCGCGACTGTGGATGTGGAGCCGGTGGACACCGTGGCGAATCAGAATTGGCATGACTGGAGGCAAGAGACGGATCTGGGTGAACAGATCATCGAACATGCAGAGACACCGCCTATACAGTCTCAGGATATGTGGGCTTCCGTAACTTTCGACACTTTGACCGATGCCCTGATGGTCTATGATTCTCAGGACAGAGTGTGCGGCAAGGAGGGATGCTACATCCCGGGTGCAAAATTTGAAATAGATGATAACGGGCATCAGCATGTCTATCTTCCCAAAGTACCTGATGACGGAGAAAGTTCCTATAGCCTCATGCTGCGTGGTACAATGAGCGAAACCCGCCAGTTGACGGTTAAAGGACATCAGGGAGATACCGAAATCTCGTCCGATACAAAGGAAGTCGCTATGGAGGCGCATAAGATATTCACCTCTGACCTGACAGCGTCTTCGTCAGACGGCAGTCTGACAATTGATTTTGGAGACCCGAAGGAGCATATAGCGTCTGACGGCACGACACCTCTCCATTATGATTTTGATCTGGATGGCGACATTGATGATGGCGATGTCAAAAACGTCTTCTCAAGAATAGGCGCATCCGCAGGGGACCAGGATTACGATCCGGTCTATGATCTGGATGATGACGGTTCCATCGGCCTCCTTGACCTTATGACCATCAGAAATAGTAAGTTTACCGTTCCTCCAGAGGAGTAACGGGCAGTTTTTCCACCCTTTAGACAGAAGGCAGGCGCATCTCGTGCCTGCCCTTTTATTTTTGTTCGGAATTTCATCCTTGAAGGCCCCTGAGCCTGTCGAAGGGAGCCCATTATAATCAGAAATAATTATTTTATTTCTGAATCACAGGCATAATTAATTTGACTTTTTTGTCGGGATTGCTTATTGAATACGCTAAACTGATTTGAGATGGTGTCTGACCAAATTTGTAGTTTTTACCTCTACGAATCACGTCGGAGCGGTCTGGGCACAAAATTTCTCAATGCCGTTGAGGAATCTTCTGATTATAACGGATTCAGGGGAGGGTGCAGCCCATATAATCAGGAGAAAATCAGAGAGACGGAGGTGGATTATGCCTGAATCAAAAATGCGATCAAACAAAACACTCTTCAAAGTAGCAGACTTCATATCATGGAAAAAACAGGGCAGACTGATTCTTTCCCCTGATTTCCAGAGGGGTTCCGTATGGAATGCCGGGGCAAAATCTTTTTTGATTGACACCATTGTCAGAGGTTTGCC
>JAOZLU010000093.1 GCA_029934695.1 Desulfobacterales bacterium
TCTTCGACACCGACCATCGAGGCAAATCCGCGGGGAACTCCGACGGCTTTAATTATATATGCGTAAGGCGGCTTTTCCAGTTCTGACACGCGCAGATTGTTTTCCAGATGTTCCGTAATTATATCCTTGTTCGGTATTGAAAGCGGGACTATTTCTTTCAGAAGTGTTCCGATGTCCGATATCCGTTTGTCCGGCTGGACAGCTTTCCGGTTCCAGGTGATGTCACGGGTGTAATATCCGATAATCTGCATATAAAAAGAGATGGTGAAATCAGTGAGGAATTCCCTGGCGTTCTGCTCACCTTCTGCGAATTCGTAATAAAACGGAATCACTCCTTTCCGTTCGCTGTACAGGATATTGTACAGACGTTCGACAATAAGGCTTTTTCCGATCTTGCGGCGGCCCAGGAACGCGATGCTGCGGCTTATTTTTTTCCTGATATTGCCTGCCCATCTGTAAAGAAAGTCCATTTCCGCGACCCTGCCGATGAACAGGGCCGGATCGCCCACCCGTTCCTCAATGGCAAATTCGATGCCTTCCAGGTCCCAGCGATGATTCTCTTTCGGTTTAAGCAGTTTCTTCATGTCTGTCTCCGTAATTCAACCTTATCTTTCCGGTTAACTTTCCATTTTGGGTAAGACGTTCTGTTTGTCCGACTTTATTCATTTGTATTTCCTGAATTCAGGCTGTTATTGGGTAATTTGTTTTTTGCGATTTCAATAGCCTTGTGCAATTTTTCCTGCAACAGTTTCTTTGGTGGAAGTAATGTTAAATACTCCGCAACTCTGATATTGCTTTTATCCAATTGCATCAGTTCTATATGCTCTTCATTTTTGCCGGTACAGAGAATTAAGCCAATCGGCTGTTTTTCGCCGTCAACAGTTTCATATTTTTCAAGATAGCGAAGATATAATTCCATCTGCCCTTTGAAGCCTGCTTCAAATTCACCTAATTTTAAGTCTATTGCGACCAGCGATTTTAACCTGCGGTGATAAAAAAGCAGATCAATATAGTAGTCCCTGTTATCAATAGTAATGCGTTTCTGACGTGCCAGGAATGCAAAATCATTGCCAAGCTCTATGATAAACTGTTGCAGTTCTGCCAAAATGGCGCTTTCCAGATCTTTTTCAGAATACTTGTCTGAAAGTCCTAAGAAATCAAGGATATAGGGGTCTCTGAATACCATATCCGAGCTTAACTTCTGCTCTTTTCTGAGCTGTTCCAAATCGCCTTTTATTGTTTCTTCGGGTTTTTTTGATATGGCGGTTCTTTCAAATAACATTGATTTTATGCGTTCACGCAATTGGCGAACAGACCAATGTTCAAGTTTGCATATTTCTGTATAAAAATTTCGTTTTACCGGCTCTTTAATGTAAATTAACTCTTTGATGTGCGACCAGCTTAATTCTCTACACAGTGCAGAGAAAATTTTTTCATCGGAAAAAGTCTCTACAGTGTAGAGACAATGATGCAATTGCTTTTCACTCCAGCCTCTGCCGTATTCCAGGGTTAATTGTTGCGACAGGGCAGTAATAATTTCAGACCTTTTATTATTCCAAATATCTGATTTAATCCGTTTGCCGATATGCCAATAAAGCATACTTATTTCAGAATTTACTGCCTTTGCAACTTTTTGTCTGCTTTGTTCAATAAGCTGCCTTATTTCAACGATAAGATTTGTCGTTATTTCTTTCATATCAGCCTTATTTTCCCGGTTAATGTTTGAAATTTTATCATAAGTTGTCAACGGTTTCCTGCGGTGGATAAAAAACGGGAGACATATCTCCCCGGACCAGTTTCAGCAGATCGTAAATACCGCTTGGTACAGGTCCGTTTTTCATGGCAATATAACTGTCACCGCAAATAAATCTTCCGTATCTTTCCAGATGCTCCTTCTCTCAGATTTTCGTCAGCCGTGACCAATACTGCATTCTTAATAACTTAAATGTTTCCCGAAATTTTAGTTCTAATTTCTTAATCCTTTTTCAGTAAGGGTTCAGAGATTTCTAACCCGGTAAGAGCCTTTTTTTATTCATTTTTTTAATGTTGATATTTTAACATGCTGATAATAAAGAAATTTTTCAGAAGCAGCCAGACCGGCGCATCATATATTTTAACAACGGTCGGTATTTTTCAGAAAAAAATTGTCAGCATTTACAATATGTTAAAAAGAATATTTGAAAAAACGTGATTATTAACGGCTCTTATAAGCTGAGAAATTTCTGAATGCCTGTCTGACAATGATTCACAGATAAGAAAAAAATTTTCGGGAAACCTTTAAGTAATAATGGATGTCACTGCGATAATTCTGTCAGCCAGGTATTTGATGACATCTTGGTCAAATTGCGTGGAAAGTTCCGATATTTCAGGGGTGATACCGTGAAAAATATACTTGTTGGATGCCATTACAAGCCTTATGAATTCCTGGCGGAGTCCGATGATTATCTCAACGCCGCATAAGCGTTCAGCAGGAGTTTTTGACAGCCAGTATTAAGAGAACTTTCGCTCAGACAGACAAACCCGTTTCTGTATGTTATGCAGCCTTATTCTGAATATTTTCTGCAATTTTAATCTTGTTCCCATAATTTTCGCAAAAAAAAAACGGATGCATTCCGGTGCGATATCGCTTTTTCGTCATACCTTCCTGTTTCAGGATTCAGCCAGATCAGAGTATAATCACCCCTGACCGACCCGAATCTTTTTTTGTCTCTCAGGGGCAGTAGCACCTCCCCGGGATTTTCCTGTTATGGTATCAAATTGTGATGTTACACATATGCCTGAAATTACGACGTTATAACTTCCATTAATTTAAAATCCTTTCTTACCTTAAACTTGGGTTTATCAAGGTGGGTTGCGGTTTCGTTTTTTACTGCGTAAAAAATCGAAATCCTCCACCCACCCTACGGCCTGAAAGAATACCATCTGCTTTGAGCAGTCCTCTTTCAAATTTTTCCTGCCAGTTTGACTCATCTGCGGCATATTCCGACCATTCTTTCCATTTCATCATCTCACTGCTTTAGTTCAACTTTAGTTAGGACTTCCGCTAAAACATAATCACTCGCCAAGTAACATTATCGCAACATGGTTTTTAAAATAAAAAATCAATACAAAGTATTAATGCAAGTATCCCGAACAGGATGACCTTATGTAAATTCAATTTTTTCAGCTTCTCAAGGACTAAAAGCGGTTCATTTCGTACAGAATCCATAGCAGAAAACTCTTATTTGTTTGATAGTACGCCCATAAGGCATAATCATTGAAGATTCATCTCAAACACCTCCAAAAATATCCCAAAAGTCAGCACAATCATCAGCAGATCATTTTCAAAGGTCTGGTTCACATTGAAATTATCCGCCTGATACATCTTCTTCAGTCGCTCAATGGTATCGGGATTGAAGTATCCCTGTTTTTTGATGCTTTCATAGGACAAAAGATCATTGATCCATTCAATATTTTCCCGGATGAGATAAGGGCTTCCCGGCGCGACAAATGCGAATTTTTCCCTGTGAATGATCTGTTCCGGCAGATATCTCTCTGAAAGCCGTTTCAGAATATATTTCTCCACCGGCCCGTTTATCATCAGGCTCGGAGGGATGGTTTTCACAAACTCGATAAACTCGACATCCAAAAACGGATACCGCGCCTCAATGGAATTGGCATAGGCCACACGATCCCCATGATCGGCAAGCAGATGATCTGCAATTCTCAGCTTGAAATCAATATAGGAGCGTTTATGCATCGGATGCCTTCCCGCGAGCTTGGCTCGGTCAACCAGGTCCTGATTCACGCTGTCAAATTCACGGAATCTCTCATTGACACCCTTTGAATAGATGGCCTGCTTTGTTTCCCTAAGTTCATACTGATTTCTCTCATAAAAAAACTCAGGGTCTCCCCACAGCTTCTCTCGAATTTCCTTTTCCATCATCATTTCAGGAGAGTACAGGTCATCATCAAATTCGCCCCGCTGCATGTCAAAGCGGTATCCCACATATCCGGCGAAAAGTTCATCAGCCCCCTCGCCGGTCAGCACAACCTTAATGCCGTTCTCTCTGACCAGCTCGGAAAGGGTCAGGGAGCAGGTGTTGTATGATTCTTTCAACGGCGTTTCCGCATGATAAATGACCTGTCTCAGCCGGTTGCTGATATCAGGCCAGTCAAAAATAACATTATGGTGAATGGAACCCACCGCATCCGCCATTAGCTCCTGATATTTCCGTTCATCTATATCTGCCTGTTGAAAGCCAATGGAAAAGGAATGCCGTTTCTCCGAGTGCAATTTGCGGATAACAGATGCGGTGAGCGAGGAATCCATGCCGCCGCTCAGGTAAAAGCCGACTGGCACATCCGCCTGCAACCGGTACTGCACAGATCGGCTGAACAATTCATCCAGTTTTTCGATGTAGTACGATTCTGGTTTTCCCGTGTCAATCTCCGAAGCCAGGGGATAGTTCAGATCCCAGTATTCATTCACCTCAATCCTGCCGTCCCGGATCAAAATGGAATGACCTGGTTTCAGGCTATGAATATTCTTAAACATGGTTCGGGGACTGACCAGCCCCGGAAAAGAGAATATCTGATCCAGCGCTGTCAGGTCCACCTCTCGTCTGACAAGCGGATGTTTGAGAATCGCCTTTATTTCCGAGGCAAAAATAAAGGTGTTGTCAATGACAGTGTAAAACAGAGGTGCGATGCCGACGTGGTCTCTGGCAAGCAGAAGCGTGTTCGTTTTCCGGTCAAATATGGCAAACGCAAATTGACCGTTCAGTTTGTTCAGAAAATCCGTCCCGTGTTCCTCATAGAGATGGGCAAGCACCTCCACATCGCTGTGAGTGTAAAAGCGGTGGCCTTTGGATTCCAGTTCATGCCTCAGTTCCTTATAATTGAAGATTTCTCCGTTGCAGATCATCACGATGGATCGGTCTTCATTGTAAATCGGCTGATTCCCGGATGTCAGATCAATGATGGACAGGCGTTTAAAGCCGAATCCCAGCCTGTCCTCCACATAAAACCCTGAATCATCCGGCCCGCGATGGGCCAACGCGTCTGCCATCCTCTCAATCACATCTCGTTCCACCGGAGGCCCGCCAGAGAAATTAAAAACTCCTGTTATTCCGCACATTGTCAAAAATCCTCATCATTCTGCTTAGGCTTTAGGTTTCACAGAGAACCTGCGCCCGGCCCCTGAGCCTGTCGAAGCGGCCCCTGAGCCTGTCGAAGGGTCAGAAATCATCATCAATTGTCATTGTGGCATTTAAAAAATCCGCGTGTTCCTCTTTCTCTGCCTCACTCACCAGCGATGCTTTTATCTCGCTGATGGTCATATCCGGCCTGCGGATAACACCGTCGATCATCTGGGCAACCTGTTCAGCGATTGTCGTCATCAGTTTTTCCTGAAAGACCAGGGTATTGTACCGCAGATCAATCCCCATTTCCTTTCCGGGATTGACCTCAATGGAGAGATCATAATTGGTCTGTTCAAATATCTCCGACACATCAATGGAAAAATCAATATTGAACTCTTTCTGAATATTGTGTAGTTCCTCGGAAAACGGAAAATTCTGAAAAATGAAGACATGATCCAGCAAATCCTGCTTTGCCTCGCTTGCGGTCTGTATTTCAGCCAGCGAATAGTAATGATGCGGTTCGCCTGCAAGAGAATCCGCCTGCACCTTTTTGACAAGTTCGTCGAAGCGTTGCATCCCGTCCGCCTGAACTCTCACCGGCACGGTATTGAGAAACAGTCCGAGCATCTCCTCAACATCGGGAATATCCGTGGGACGGCCGGAAACTGCCGCGCCGAACACCACATCCTCCGCGCCGTTGTAGTGACTCAGCAAAACTCCCCAGACCGTCTGAATCACGGTGTTGACCGTGACCTGACACGCTGTGGCCAACTGCTGCAATTGGTTTGTTTTGTCCTCATCTAATTGGCATCCGACAATCTTCGATGCTTCTCTCTGCCCTTTGATTTTCTCTCCTGCTTTCGGCAGCGTTGCGGTCAGTTCATATCCGGCCAGATAATCTGCCCAATATCGCCCTGATGCTTTTTTGTCCGCACTTTCAAGCCATCGGATATAAGTGCTGTATTGGGCCAGCTCCAGTTTCCAGTTTTCAGTTTCCAATTTCCGGTTTCCAGTTTTCATGGCCTGATAGCAGTCTAAGAGATCTCTCACCAGAATGCCGAGGCACCAGCCGTCTATCAGGATATGATGATAGCTCCAGACTGCCTTATAAGCTGTTTCTCCGACTTGGAACACAGTGACTCGCATCAGCACATCGCTGCTTAACTCAAATCCTCTTTCACGGTCCTGCTTTTTGAAGCGTTCAATATACGTTTCCGGTGCTTCATTCAAGGTGCGGAGGTCTTTGAAAATAAAATCTATCTTCCGCTCTTTCAGGACAACTTGCAAGGGGCGGTCAGTTCCTTTGTGCATAAAAATCGTGCGGAGAATATCATATCGTCTGAACAATTCGTTCCAACCGTCCTCAAACAGCGTTATATTCAAATCTCCGCGCATGGAAAACGAAAACTGCTCAAAATAGGCCACCGACTCGCTTTCATAGAGCCTGTGAAACAACATACCTTCCTGCATGGGAGACAGCGGATAGATATCCTTCAGATTGCCTTTTTCGATTCCTCCGGTCACAAGAAGTTCGTCCAAATCTTTCAGCCCCAGGTCCGAGTAAGTCAGATCCGCAGGCGTAAGTTCAGTTGTTCCTCTTGCCTGACAATGGGCGATGATTTCCAGCAATTCTGTTTTGCAGTACGACAGAAGCGTTTCTACGGTTTCGGTCGTGTGGTGCTTCTTATTATAATAAATGACGAGTCGGAATTGCCTCTGCATGACCATGGCTTCGATTTCAAAGTCATAGCTTCGTGTCAGTTCATGGCTCACGGAATGCTCGTCTGAAACGTCCACCAGTTCAAATAAGCCGTTCTCCGCGTCGTCATCCATCTGCCCCAGATAATTAAAGCAGACCTGGGGACGGAGGTGAAACGATACCTGTTCCGCGGTGGTCAGATATTTCAGGATGCCGTAACCAATGCCTTTGTTGGGAACTTGGCGAAGCATCTCCTTGACAGATTTGATCTGGTCGGCCACATCTCCAGGGGACAATTCCAGGATGACCGGATACTCCGAGGTGAACCAGCCCACCGTCCTGCTGATGTCCG
The DNA here is from genome assembly GCA_029934695.1 of Desulfobacterales bacterium. Taxonomy (GTDB): domain Bacteria; phylum Desulfobacterota; class Desulfobacteria; order Desulfobacterales; family 4be13; genus JAOZLU01. The sequence continues at coordinate 7,175 of JAOZLU010000093.1, forward strand.
AATCTTCAAACAATGCCTCTCTTCCGTGTCCTTCCAGCATGATCGGGGTGCGGTTTTCCCCGTGCCACCGCTTCATGGCACTGGCGAGAGATGTCAGCAGGATGTCATTTATATCGGTATTATACGCATGATTGACATCGCGGATCAGATGATTTGTATCTTCTCTTGACAGGCTGAAATCAGCAGACTTGAGATCCCGATACAGATTCTCCTCTGTGTCGTTGTCTCTCGGCAAAGGATTGACTGGCACAGCGTCAAGGGATTCCCAATATGCTGTCTCCTTCAGAAGCGTCTCACTGTTCGCATATACCTGTATCTGCTCTGACCAGTGTTTAAACGAATCTGTTTTCAAAGATAACTGGACAGGTTCTCCAGCCAGGATTTGCTCGTATCCCTGGACAAAATCCTCCAGCAGAATCTGCCACGACACGCCATCCATGATTAGATGATGAATGACAATGAACAGCCGATCCCCGTCCGGGAGTTTGAACAGAACGGATTTCATTAACGGCCCGTTCTCAAGATCAATACTGGCCTGCACTGTATCTGTATGAGCCTCAAACGCGGAAAGCGCATCTTCTCTTTCTCTCAAATCAACGGCCTCGAAACTGAACGGGTATTCCAAGTCGCAGTTTTCCTGGATCACATCAGCATTCCGAATTTCAAATCTCATTCTCAGGGCATCATGATGTTCCTGGATTTTCTCAAACGCCTCGCACACCGCATCCTTCTGCAAACCCTGCTTTGAATGGAGAATAACAGCCTGATTATAATGGTTCATTCCCCTGCCGTGAGTTCGGAAGAACCATGCCTGAATCGCAGTCAGCGGAACCGAACCTGTCACCGGTCCTTGGTCAGCACTCACCCGGTCTGTTTTGGTGATGAACGATGCCAGTTCTGCAATAAAGGGATGCAGGAAAATATCCCGTATCTGCAACTTCAGGTTCTCGTGTTTCAGTCGGGATACAATCTGAATGGACTTGATAGAATCGCCGCCCAGTGCGAAGTAATTGTCCTGAATCCCGATGTTTTCTCTTCTCAGGACATTTTCCCATATACGGACCAACGTCTCTTCAAACGCATTTCGGGGCGGTTCGTAAGCCGAGTCTGTGCCCGAGTCCGTATCTTCAGGCTGGGGCAAAGCTCTCCGGTCAATCTTCCCGTTGTGCGTCAGTTGGAACGCATTCATGGATATAAAATGGGCAGGAATCATATAATCCGGCAGCCTTGCGCTGAGATAGCTCCTAAGCTCGGCGATATCCGGGGTTTCAGTTTCGGGCTTGAACACAAAATAGGCCACCAGCCGCTGATCCCCGGGATGGTCTTCCCGCGCCATGACTATGGTTTCCCGAATCGCAGGATGCTGATGAAGTGCAGCTTCGATTTCGCCCAGTTCAATGCGGAATCCCCGGATTTTCACCTGATGATCTGTTCTGCCCAGAAATTCGATGTTGCCGTCCGGGAGATACAGGGCAAGGTCCCCGGTTTTATAAAGCTGCGCGTCCGGTTCGCTGGTAAACGGATCAGAGATAAAGGCCGCGGCCGTTTTTTCAGGATTGTTCAGATAGCCTCTGCCCACGCCGATGCCGCCCACATACAGTTCTCCCACAACGCCAATGGGCACGGGCTGCAACCGGGAATCCAGAATATAGAGCTGCATATTGATAATCGGACGTCCAATGGGCATGTTCGCAACTTCCGGTCCCGGGGGCTGGTCAATGCGGTAATGCGACACATCATCGGAACATTCGGTGGGACCATAAGCATTCAGCACAGGAATCTTGGGAAAATGGGTCAGCCATTGCGCGCACAATTTTGGCGGCAAAGCCTCGCCGGTGGGAACCAGCCAGCGCAGCCCGGATAAATCAGGGCTTGTTTCATCGTTGCGACTGACTTCATCCATGATTATTTGCAACAGCGACGGAACCAGTTCGAGAATCGTAACGCCTTTATTCACAACCTGATCAAGCAGTTGAACCGGATCATGCGAAACTTCGTCACTGCAAATATGGGTCCGTCCCCCCACAAGCAGGGCAGAGAGAAACTGCCAAACGGAAATATCAAAACATTGGGTCGCGTTCTGAGCCACCACATCTGTTTCCGTCAGATCAAGCTCGAAAATCTTGGCATAGAGATGATTCAGCATTCCCTTGTGTTCCACCATCGCACCTTTGGGCACACCTGTGGACCCGGAAGTGTAAATCGTGTATGCCAGATCATTGGGCGTGTAGCGAACAGGCAGATTTTCCTCGGATCGTTTTTCTCTGAGCAGTTCTTCGAGAGCTAAAATCCGGGGACGTTTTTCCAAAGGCAGACGCTCTGCGGCCTCGGTCAGAACAGATAAAAACGGTTGTTCTGCCAGCACAAGCGTTGTTCTGCTTTCTCTCAACACCTGATAAAGCCGCTGTGCCGGGTGAAGCGGATCCAGCGGAAGATATGCACCGCCCGCCTTGAAGACCCCCAGCATGACCGTCAGAAAATCAATGCTCCGCTCGGCAAGCAGCGCAACAAGAACATCCGGGCCTACGCCATTCTCTGTCAAAATTCTGGCAAAACGATTCGCATGGCAGTTCAATTCGTGATAAGTAGTCTTTTCCGTCCCGAACACTGCTGCTGTCTGATCCGGGATTTGGCGAACCTGTTCTTCAAACAGTTCATGAAAGGTTGTGTTTTTCGGAATCGCTCTCTCTGTATTGTTCCATTCCACAAGCAGTTGATGACGTTGTGCTTCTGTCAGAAGAGAAAGTTCGCCCACAGGACGGGCAGGGTCGGCAACAATTTCTCTGAGGAGTGTCAGATAATGCCCTGCAAGACGCTGTATCCTTTCCTCGCTGAACAAATCAGTAGCGTACTCAAACTTGAGATGAAGTTCATCGCCGATGTCCAGAATGTCCAAGATCAGATCATATTTTGCATGATTCATGGGCAGATCAGACTGCTCAAGTTTCAGGCCCGACATTTCAGGAAAACGCGTAAGACGATCCAGATTGAATTCAAAAGAAATCATGGCCCCCCGGCTCAGATCCTGGGGCAGGTCCAGCTTGCGGATCAGCCGGGAAAAAGGATATTGCTGATGCTCATACGCCTCAATAAGCGTCTGCTTCGCATTGTCAAGATAGTCGTTAAAAGACTGGGAAAAATCCATGCGGCTGTAAAACGGAACAAAATGGGCGCAGTAGCCCACCAGTTGTTCGCTTCCCTCAAAAAATCGTCCCGCACCTGGAAACCCGATCAGCACCTCCTCATTTCCTGTGATCCTGTGAATCAGAGCAGTATAGGCAGAGATCATCGTCATAAAGGGTGTGCATCGCCGTGATTTGCCGAGTTCCCTGACCTGGTCGTAAAGACTGGCATCGCATCTCTCTTGATATCTCGCACCTTTGAAGGTAAAAGCATTCGGCCTTGGATAATCGGTGGGAAAATCCAGCATGGGAAGGCCGTTGGAAAAGAGATTCAGCCAGTATTTTTCATCTGCTTCAAATTTGTCTGTCTGGAAATAATCTTCCTGCCATTGCATGAAATCCCGATATTGCGGTACTGGATTCAGAGCGGTATCCATGCCTTCACAGCGTGATGTGTAAAACGCACTCATATCTTGCAACAACGTCAGCAAAGAAAATCCGTCAGCAATGGTATGATGGAGATTTACAACCAGAATATGCGTGTTCTCGTCAAGCCTGAGAAGGGTAAAGCAAAACAGGGGCCCGGTTTCCAGGTTCATTTTTTGCCTGCTGTTTTCCTCCAGCCACTCGGCAACAGCATGAGGGTGTTCTGAAAAGTCAAGTAGCGGAACGTCAACAGGCAGAGAGGGGAGAACAGTCTGCGTTTCTCCGTCAGCGGCAAATACAGTGCGGAGGGCATCATGTCGTTCCACGACCTGCTGAATTGCATCTCGGAAAAGCTCCGGTTCCAGGGGACCATTCAGTTTCAGGGCCATTGATTCAGTATAAGCCGGAATCGCATTCTCATTCAGACGCGTGAGAAACCAGAGCTGCTTTTGTGCCTCAGTCACCGGATAACTTTCAGGCTTGACAACTGAACCGTCTTTCCCGCTTCTGGTATCTTCAATTGAAAAGCCGTTGTCCCGCAGCTCGTAAATCGTCTCTTTTATTTTTTCAACAATATATTGGATATCCTCATCTGTATGAGCGGTGGAAAAGCAGGAAACTCGTTTCTCCCATGTATAGACACCTTTTTCCAGAAGAAGATAGAAGAAAAGGTCCATCTCTATGGGTTGCAACAACTGATGATATTTTCCAAAGGATTCAAACAGGAACAGGGAACCAAAATGCGCCACGCGGATGGCAACATTTTCTTCTTCAAAAAAGAAATTCAGGGTGCGGACAAAATCCGCAGTGCGCTCGTTAAGACGCTGCTGAAGTTCAGGGCCCTGCTCCTTCAGATGTGTGAGAGCGGCTTTGGCCGCGGCCATTGTCAGGGGATGTTTGCAGAAGGTTCCTGCGAAAAAAATCATGTCTCCCCGAGGACGGGATTCATCTCCGAATTGCCATGTTCCGCCGTCTATGACATCCATATATTGCGCTTTTCCCGCGACAACGCCGATGGGCATTCCGCCGGCAACGATTTTGCCGTAAGTCACAAGATCAGCTTTCACGTCAAACCATGCCTGTGCTCCGCCCGGATGGATGCGGAAGCCTGTGATCATTTCATCAAAAATAAGAATGATATTTTCTTTCAGGGTCAGTCCTCTCAGCTCATGGAGAAATTCTCTGGGTTGAAATCCGGGTCTCCGGCTCTGTATCGGCTCGACGAGAACCGCTGCCAGTTCGTGGGCATGAGATTTGATGATTTCAAGAGATTCGGGAATGCCGTAATTCAATATCAGAACATCTTTGACCGCCCCCTGGGTCGTGCCGGGAGCTGCGGGCATTGTTCCGTGTTCTCCGGGAGCAGCGAGAACACCGTCGGAATTTCCATGATACGCGCCTGAGAACAGAGCAATCTTGTCTCGTCCTGTGAATGCCCGGGCAATGCGGAGCGCAAACATGACCGCCTCCGAGCCGGTATTGCAGAATGCCACCCGGTCCACGCCGGTCAGTTCACAGATCAGCTCCGCTACTTCGCCTGCCAGTTGAGACTGAGGCCCGAGTTCAAACCCCTCACGGAGTTGTTCTTCAATTGCCTTGACGATAAACGGCGGACGGTTCCCGAAGAAGCTCACGCCATAGCCGATGGCAATGTCAATATATTCATTCCCGTCAATATCCCAGAATTTCGAGCCTTGGGAACGAGGCCCCACAACAGGATACATGATCTCTTTCAACGTAAGCCGAAATCCCAGGGAATTGATCCAGTCCGAAAAAAAAGGCCGGTACTTCTGAACCAGTTCCCTTGATTTCTTTGAACGCGCTGTATAACGCTCAATAAAGCTTCTGAGAAAATCCTGCTGCTGAGATGTCAGCGCATCCGGCTCAAGTTTCATGCCCCGCAAATTTACTGTTTGATGTTTGATGTTTGATGTTTGATGTTTGATGCTGGATGTTTGATGTTTGATGTTTGATGCTGGATGCTTGATATTTGCGCCTTTCAGCACCTCCAACTGCTGAGTCATGAGCTGAGACATGGCCTGCATCTGTTGAAACATGATTCTTTCAAGGGAATCAGTCCCCTGAGTTCCCATCTTCAAGTCTCCAGTTTCAAGTTTCAAGTCTCCAGTTTCCACCGGCTCTCCCCATCCGGCCGGCAGTTGCCGGGTAAGATAATCTGCGATTTTATTGATCGTGTCCGTGTCTTCATAGAACTGGACCATTGACATCTCGACTCCGAAATGCTTCTGAACTCCCTGGTTGATTCGCACCAGCATGAGAGAATCAAGACCCAGTTCAAGAAAATGTGAATCCGCATCTACCTGGTCCGTATCAATCCCGGAAACATTTTTTATGATTTCGCTCAATTCTGAAAAAACAGTTTTCCTCAAATTATTTTGTCCTTGAGACATCTTCGACATCCTTTCTTGCTAAGTCCATAAATTTCTGTACCTGCTTTTATTAAAATATCTGATTATATCGCTCCCTATCAATCCAGTCACAGAGAACCTCCGTCCTCACAATTGTGCTGATTCACAGACCGGGTGATACCGACAGGGGGAATTGCAAGCATCATTCTTCTCCCTCCGTCAGTTTTTCTTTGATTTCCGGAAAAAGTTCAAGTAGCTGAAGTGCATCCGCACCGCTCAACCGCGCGCTACAATTCCTCAGACCTTTTGTATCGGTGAGCGTTTCTCAGGGACAGCTCAATATGATCCGAGGCACTTCTGACAAGCCGTATCCCTCCTGGTTTCAGAGACAGTGAAAAGACCTCCTAAACACTCAGACGCGCTCTTATTGAATTCTTCAACTCAATGATCTCATTCGGTACGGAATTGTTGTCAATCTGCCAATCTGCCACGGATTTTGCCAGATCGGTATCCATCACCTCAGTGCTTGCATAATTCTCATTAAACAGGAAGCCGCGGATCAATCGAAAAATTTCTTTACCAGAAAAGTTCAGTATCCAGCTTCCACTGCTCAGATCACCTTGGCTGTCATTATAGGCGATTTACAGATTATTGTACATCATTCTCAGATGTCGGTTTTCCTCACTTCTGTCCGATAGAGATTTGTCAGGCTCCATAGAGTATAACCATTCAAGATTATTCAGCAAATCTACAAGTTGCACACGCATTCCGCTCGTAGCAGGATTCGGTGAGGCACCCTCAACAGTTCCAAGCAATATATCTGCTCCATGTTTTTTAAACTCAGGCAAACATGCAAGATACTTTTCTGCTCTTGCATCCAACTGCATGTCATCATCCAATATCCAAACAATGGAATCTGTTTTTTTTCTCATAAATTCATACAGATATCGTTGCAGAAGCGTTCTCGCTTTTCCAATACCCAACTGTTTATTGTTTCTTTTAAACGGTTTACCAAAACTCCCATTTAAAGCATCCTTTTCTTGCTGTGCCTGGCTGATAAAATAGCAAAACAATCCATTGTCAATCATTTTCGCTGAAAGACTCAGCAATGATTGTTCGTCTCCTCCGTTATGCAGAATTAATACTTCCAAACCTTTTATAAAAGGAAAAGATTGAATGAGACATAAATCCTCCAGAAGATAAGCAAGTTGGGTTGCATTAGCACTGATAACCCCGACAAGCTGCAAGGTGGGATGTCCCTTAAATGCCAGTTCCGTCTTCCCTTCGACCAGAATCGAGATTTTCCTTCCATCCAGAGTGCTGAAATTTCGTATCTGCCACCCTCCTGACCGGCCACCTGGGAAAATTCCGGTTCCATCTTTCCTCATTCAGGACGGCACTATTTTTCACAATAGCCCGCTGCCATCTTTCAATGGCTATGCCGGTGGGAATGTGTAACCGGATTTCTTTGTTCATTCTTGAGACAAGGGCATTGTCAAGTGTCAGGAGGCATAGATATCGGATGGGTTTGTCCGTCTTTTTTTCGGCCCAGCGATACAGGAAGGAATCACGATATTTCTGCTTTAAGACTTCCCTCAGATGATTAAAACAATTCCCGTCCTGATATTCATCCGGTGCGTGGAAGTCTTTCACCTCCACGAACAGATAATCATTTTCAAGCTCGACAATCAGATCAACGGCTTTCATGGCATGGGACAATCCGTGATATGTGGGTGATGATCTCTCTTTTTCATCAAAAACAAACGCGTCCACCGCATTCTGGAAATCAAACTCAAAGCCGTCAACTTCAATTTTCATTTGCCAAGCCCCCCATGGAATGTGCAATTTCTCTGTCAACAAGTTCAGCATAGGCATCGTCAATGACATTCGGACAAATTTTCAGATAATCGTCGGTACTGTTGTGTTCCAGAAGGCCTTCATCATTCCGATACAACGTGTGAAAGGCTATCCTGTCATCAGGCTGCATCAGAAGGTCAAACCATTTGAGCAGGACATAGTCGTGCGTTGCCAGAAAAATTTGCTGCCCCCCTCTTGCCAGTTCGAGGAGAATGCTGACGAGCGTTTTCATCAGTCCGGGATTCAGATTTGTTTCCGGCTCATCCCAGAAAAGCGGCCCGGACATACCCGGTTTTATGCGCCCGTTCTGCAATAATCGCTGCAGAATGCCGAATTTTCGGAAGCCTTCTGCCGAAAGCTCCGCTTCCAGCATGGTCCCTTTGTCGGGTTTATAATAAAACCGTTGCCTGATCAGCAGGAATTCGCCTTCACATGCTTGTTTCACAGAATCAAGAAGATGTCCCACAAGGTTGTCCGGTTTGTCTCTGAGCTTGGGTAATTCCAATGCCTGGCAGAGGTCAAAATAGGTTTCGTCAATGGTGATTTCCCGTTGCAGGTAAAGACTGGAAAAGCCCGGAAAACTGGCCAGCATCTCTTTCGGAGTGATAAAAACCGGAATCCGGTCGTATCTGAGATAATTCTGATCATTCATTACCACAACTTCATCCAAGTCAGTTGAAAGTGCGAATCTGAGAGCCATGTCGCCGGTGAGATGCGTCTGCACAACTGATTCTTCGGCTTCATTGTGACATAAACGGCCGATTTTACCTTCGGGTTTGAATACGCCATTGAGCTTGTCTGACAAAATCCGAGCCGAATCTTTGTTGCGTTTGGCTTCAAGCGGCTTGTTGGCTGAACTTATGGCATACATCAGTTTAAGCATAAGAGACTTTCCGGTGCTGTTGGCTCCCATAAAAATATTGGTTCCGGCTGAACACTTCAGATCAAGCGATTTGAAAGCCGTAAAATTTGTCAATGAAACTGATTCAATCATCTTGCCTCCCTGATGCTGCTCATTTTGCCATGAATGGATTGCGGATTTCCTGCCTGAGACTGGGAAAATTTTCGCCAATCTGTTCAGCTTTTTCCTCATTGAATATTTTCCGTTTTAAAAACAGTGTTGAATATTCTGTCACTTACTCTGAAATTCATTTTTTGCAAAAGCAAATAAAGCGTTTCAATATCAGACTGATATTCCACCAAAATTTCAGCAACAATATCCTGCTTTCGGAGGATTTCCTCATATACCGACAACGGAACGATCAGTTCATCAAAAAGGTTTGCAGCTTTCGTTTTTTACTGCGTAAAAAATAAAAATCCTCCACCTACAGGTTGCAGGCTGCGTGCTGATGACATCAGGGATTCTTCTCTGCAACCTAATTTCCACGCTGTGTCCAAGAGACTGGAAAAAAGGAATCAATAACGGTTCCGCAGTCTTTCTCCGTTGCCAGTTTGCAGA
>JAOZLU010001122.1 GCA_029934695.1 Desulfobacterales bacterium
TCTCACACGCATTATGAATTCGGGATTAAAGCCGGCTCTTGTCCCGCCTTCATCAACACCGTAATAAGGTGCCACAAGAATTGTCGGAGATGTCTGCCATTTAGGCTTACCGAGAATCAATTTTTTATCAACGTCCCCGCCGCCTTCGCAGATGATAATTGCCGGTCTTTTTTTAGATCTGTATATCGCATTTATTTCATTTCCGAAAACCGGAAGAGCAGCGACAGGGATCATGGGTTTCTTCTGAGGCTGCTTAATTCTGAGAGGTTCTATTGAAAAATTTGCATGGCCATGCTCAGTCGGTTCCGAACGACCGGTTGCAATTAACTGTTTCGGAATCTGGTCTGTATGAGGTAAAAAAGCTTTGATTAATCTTCCACGGCAATATTCAGAAGAAGTATCTTCGACCCACCAATGGTCTAATATGGACTGGACAGAATCATCAGGATACATCCGGATCAAACCTCGCTTTGGATTTCCAAATATCGTCAGAAAAACGGACAATTCCCTTTATCGTTTTTATCTCTTCCCCGGCTAAGGAGTCCAGTATTTTCAGCCCTTCAAAATAAGTATCATCATAAGGCGGAGGGCTGAATCGGAGTTTCGGTTTTCTTTTTTTATTTTCAAGTTTTTTTCTGAATTCTTTTTTCAATGCATCAACAGCGTGTCTTTTTTTCTTTTTCTGCCTTACTGAGAGCTTGTCAGGAATATTTCCTGTAACATCAGAATATCCCTTATTTTCTTTTCTGATATAGTCGGGAATGCTGAAATCCAACATATCTCCCGGCTTTGCTCTGAGCATGGGCCATGTTTCATATACAAAATGAAGAAGGTCCTCGGTTACCGCATTAAATCTGTGTACATATTTCTGAACAGAACCTGTCACAATTAAAGGAAGTCGTCTTTCAAGTCTGTTGTACAGTTCATCATTGATTACAGACCATCTTATAAATCCGCTGCCATATTCCGGGTTTTTCAATTCGACAATTTTTTTTCCGGCTCCGACAGCCTGTAATGCAGGCTCAATTCTCAAATACACTTCATTGCTCCAAGGCCCGAAATGATGGAATTTCCACGGCAGAGATGTATAAGTTAAACCGTTGCAATGTTCTGCATGTTCCAAGTCAGCAAGATACATATATTTTATCAAATGGATCGGACCAAGCTCCCGACTTTTAAAATCCTCCTGGCCGGCCGTTGCCAGTATAAATTG
>JAOZLU010001123.1 GCA_029934695.1 Desulfobacterales bacterium
CGGTTCAGGAACGCCGGTTCAGAAATGCTCGCCTGGGATTGACAAATCCCAGGCACCCCGGCGGATTTGCCAATCCCCGGGAGCAGTTCAGGAATGCCGGTTCATACCGAAAGCAATGAATATAATACAATGAAAATAGAACAGATTTTTTTTAGTGAGATGGGGCCTGTCCATGAGAAATTTGTCTTTGATGATGAGTGGACGGAAACAATTAACAGCCGCATCCTGTTTTCAGGCCCGAACGGCTGTGGAAAAACAATTATCCTGGAATCCATTGCCGCACTGTGGGAAGCAGCCGGGTATTGGCTTGACAACCGTAAAGCACTCCCTCCAAAGGATTCAAGGCGGACATGGCTACAACGATGGGGTGGCATGGGGATGATTTTAAACGACCTGCCCCATACCAAATCCCCCGTTGGTATATTTTTTTGTAAATACTATCCTTTATCCGATTTACAGGAAAAACGTCCGGATGTTATGTGGATTGGTGAATCTGTTGACAGTTATACAAAACTCGGAACAAAAAAGACAAAGCTGTTCATTCCGGATGAAGAATGGTTAAATAACTGGGCTGAGGCTCGGAAGAAAATGATTCTGACATTTGACAAAGCAGAGACAGCAAATTTTATCTATTTGGATGCAGAACAACGCCGCTGGGTTTCTCCAAAGCGGAATCTGTGTGAAATACTCCCTGATGACCCCAAGCTCCGCTGGCTGGTGACTTATCAGGTCAATGAAGACTGGAAAGGCCAGTTGGAAGCATCTCTCCTGAATCTGAAAATCGTAAAACCTCATAAATACCATGATGTCATTCGTGATCTGAACGACTTTCTTGCAGACAAAGAAATTGATCCTGACGTGAATCCTGGTGAGAATCGGCTTCATGTAAAGATCAAAGGGAAACGTGGCCGATCCCATTTCATAGATGATTTAAGCGCCGGAGAACGTCAGATTCTTATCCAACTTTATCTGGTCAGCCGCTGGCTTGAGCAGGGAGGCATTGTGATGATTGATGAGCCGGATATCTTTCTGCATCCGTCTGTTATCCCCGGATTTTTGGCAAAGCTGGAATCATTGGTTGAAAAAAGCGACGGTCAGTTGATCATCACCTCCCATAACCCGGATATATGGAGGCGTTATGAGTCAAGTGGGATGCATATTAAATTAGGGAGCAATTCATGACAGTAAAGGGGGCTGGAAATCACCTTAACC
>JAOZLU010000602.1 GCA_029934695.1 Desulfobacterales bacterium
CCCCGGATGGTTTATTATGCGTCATTCCGACGGGTCAGACACATTCACAGAAAAAATAACGCCTGAAATAAGCGGCGGCGGGGGATTAAGCGAGAACTTTACCTGAGATCAAGCCCCCGCCGTCCGCTTCATTTCAAGGTTATGTGGCTATTGCAAGTTGCCAACTTTCACTTGCCGCTAACAATTCGTAACAGATATATAATCTCTTCCAAGCCCACCTTTTTATCACCGTTTACGTCACAGCCCTCAGAATCAAGGAAACTCAGAAGACTGACATCAAAAGAATCGGTCTTTCCCTGGTAGGACGCTGTTATTTTGCAACTGCCTGCTACGGCTTCCGGTTTGTTGATCAGCAAACCGCTGCTGTTAATATCGCTGTTTTCACAATCTTCTGACCATTCAGCCGCTTCAGTCACGTTGCGAGTTGTGCCATCGTCATAATAAGCCGTGCATGTGTACATCGAACAGTTGCCCAGCAGAACATTTTCAGAACCGCTTATCTCAATATGTGTGAAATCTGCGTTCGGCACCGCCGTGATCCATCCGTATAGCTCCGCACTGGTTTTATGATCTTCCAAGACATGAAATTCTTTGAGTTTCGTTTTTCCGCCGTCCTGACTGAAACCGATCATCTCAAGTTTGTAGTCAACATTGTCAATTGCAAAGGACTGAGTGGGAAAGGAGTCAGGGAAATATACGAAATCCGCATTTTCCCAATCCGTTCCTTCGTTCGGTGTCGATTCCAGACTGAGAGTGAAAGCCGAGGTGATACGCCCTACAAACGGATTCCTGAAGTCAAGCAAAAGCCTGAGATTCACAGCCGAAGCATCTGTTCCGGTAGCTGTGGTGCCATTGTAATATGTAACTGTTCCCAGCTTGAAAGGTATTTCCGGCTGTATGCCGAAAGAGCCGCCTTCAAACCTGAGACTGTTGGGTTCGGGCGTGTCACCTGTCACTCTGCCGTATTGGAAATATGGTGTGTCAATTCCTGTCAGAACCTGACTGCCCTGCTTGGTCGGAACCGGATCGCTCCAAATACCTGAAAGCAGACCTTCGATTTCGGTACTTCCGGTGACACTGGTATCAGGATGCCCTGAAGTCCATGCCGGATTATTTATCAATTCTCCCGAATTGTCATTTCCTGCAAAATCCTCCGTCGAATCTCCCGATCCCTCATTAAAAGGCAGATATACAGCAAGCCCGCTTTCCGTACCCGAAGGAGGAGTCAGCATATATTCCCGAATCTGTTCCTGAGAAAGCGGGGTCTGCCAAATTTGCACTTCGTCAATCTGACCGTTCACGAAATTGTAATGTTCCGAACTTGAATGATGCCTTGCACCGATCCAGAAATTTGTATCGCTTGTGCCAGTGAAAGTATACTCAAAAGTCAGCATTTCAGCCCCGTTCACATAAACTTTCGCTGTATGACCCTCGGCAACTAGAGCCAGATGAATCCATTCACCGATATTGCTCCCCGCAAAAACCTGATCAGTGTACATATCTCCCACACCGGCAAAAACAAGGTTTCCCTCATAGATTCCAAGATAGAATCTGTGATCATTTCCGTCATGAACACCGATGCTCTGGTTTTTGTCAACCGTGTTGAATTTAGCCCAATACATAAGAGTTTTCGCATTGGAATCAGGATAGTAATTGGTGCTTACATAATTGTCGGTTCCGTTAAATTCAAGCACATATCCGTCCGAATCCTGTGCCAGTATTTCTGCTTCACACAATGACATGAAAAGAATAACAGAAAAAAGGACAGCCAATTTTTTCATAAAATTTTCTCCCTATTTGATTAAAGCCAGTCGAGTAGCCGGGGGCTGTTGCCAGCCCCAAGCCCTCTAAGAACCGTGCTTGCGACTTTCACCGCACACGGCTCAAGCATTTCAAAGGCCATCTCTTGCGGAGAGACCCGACTGCTCTTATTTAAAAACAGACGCCTGCTTAGAAGCACCTGATTTTCTTTTACGAAAATAATCCGCAAAATTCAAATCAAACGGATTTGCTTCAGCTTTTATTTTGATATGACGCCTTATGCCAATACTGCCGGTTCGGATGAGTTTATAACACCTTGCCTTTTCCTTTTTCTTTTCAACTGACGAAAAAGTCCATATTTTAGAAGTGTTTGACCAGTATTTCCTTACCAGCCAGGATTTTCTCTTCTCAGGGTGTTTTTTCCTCATCCAGTTCCACAGTTGTTTATAGATGCAGTTATCCACCTTGCCAAAAACTCTGCCGGATACAATATGCCGGTGATAGTTTGCCCATCCCCTTAATTTTGGATTCAGAATGCTGATAAGTGTCTGGGCTGGTAAAGCCTGACACTTTTTAATTACAGCAATTATATTTTCTTTAAAAGCCCGGACATTATCTTTTGCCGGAGTTATGAGCATTTTGCCTTTGTATTTTCTGCAATTCTGCCCGAGAAAATCAAATCCCTGATCTATCCTTGTTATTTTGGTCTTTTCCTGTGATAATTCCAGACCTCTTTCAGCCAGAAAGGATTCTATGGCCGGTTTTACCTTATTTTGCAAAATATCTTTTGATACGCATGTTATAATAAAGTCATCAGCATACCGAATGACATTGATCTTTGAACGGGTATTGCCAAAAATTCTTTGAGGTACTGCTGATTTGGCAGCATTCTCAAGACCGTCCAACGTCATATTTGCAATCACAGGTGAGATAATCCCGCCTTGCGGAGTTCCTTTGTGGTTCGGACAGAGTTTCCCCTCTTCAATATACCCGGCTTTCAGCCATAATGAGAGCATCTTTTTATCCATCGGGATATTTTAAGAAGCCATTGGTGACTGATTTCATCAAAACAGGCTTTTATGTCTCCTTCAAGAACCCAAACAGGGGAATACTTTTTGCTCAGACATATAAAAGCCTGTGCAATAGCATCGGCACATCTGCGAAATTGGCGGAATCCGTATGAATTCGGATCTGCTTTTGTCTCCGCAGCCGGCTCAAGCGCCAGTTTATAAAGTGCCTGCATTGCCCTGTCTTTCATTGTCGGGATACTCAAAGGTCTTTTCCTGCCGTTTTTTTTCGGGATATATATTCTCCTGAGGGGTAAGGGTTTGTAGCCTTTTTGGTTTAATTGTTTAACTGCCTCAGCTTTCTGGCTGCATAAAGTCCATGTAACTCCGTCTGTTCCGGGTGTCTTTCTCCCTTTATTTGACGTGACTTTTTTGATCGCCAGAAGTTTGGCATAATAAGAATGGGTCAGAATCCACTGTAAAGCTTTTGCCTTACCGTATTTTCCTTCCCTGACAGCCTTTGCGATACGCATCTGTAGTCTTTTGACGGCTTTTGTCACTTTTTTCCAGTTGATGGCTGTCCAACTGATTGTGCCGCTGAAAGATGCACCGGCAGGCTTTTCAGCCTCCGTCATTTGCTTTCCTTTCTTCAAAGATTCCATAGATTATCTCGCAAAGAAACACCCGTCGGAAGTCTGCTCACTTTCGTGCCGGACAATGTTGTCATAAACTCAATCCGTATCCGCACCATTACAGCACGGCATTCGCCTGTTCCGACATCCTTTACCCGCACTCCCGTCAGTCAGCCTTACGGTTTCTTTACCCCGAAGGGAGGAATACGGGCTTACCATGTTCCGTGTAAATATCATGAAGACAGGTCAGGTTCCGCCTCTGCGCCGGTGGTACTTCATCTGCGATGAAGGAGTTATGAGCCTTCATACCTGACCACATACCTTTTGGTCAAAGCCTGTCAGCATCTTTGGCTTTTTCTCGTAACGACGCTGCAACGATTCAAATATTTTAACCATACTGTCAAATCCTGGCTCCCTTACCGCCCTGATGCTGGCAGAGTTGAGTTCCGCTCACGCTTCGCTCTCCTGGATAAACCACGGGCTTCATTGTCTCAGGAGCTTTGCACCCCCCGATTGCTCAGGACGCACATCCTGATAGGATACCTGTTGCAGAAAACAGGGTTATTAATTAATAAATAATAACAAATACTTACACGACTTCATGTCGCACCATAACGCAGAGATAAGCGGCGGGGCTTTTTCCGTCCGCTTCATCGCCGGGTTATTTTTTTATTGAAACCGGAGTGTTATGATGATTTTTGTATCACCGGCCGCACCACTGGCTTTCGCACGGAACACCATCACCGTCTCCGTCCATCCTGGT
>JAOZLU010001124.1 GCA_029934695.1 Desulfobacterales bacterium
GTTATTTCTCCCCATGAGGGGTTATGAGACTTATGCAGACCTTGAGACACTGAGCGTGACGACTGTTATTTCTCCCCATGAGGGGTTATGAGGATAAGCGGTTGGAGGTTCATCATTTCAATTATAAGTTATTTCTCCCCATGAGGGGTTATGAGTCTGTGGATTTGAAACGCACGGAACCCCTGACCGGGTTATTTCTCCCCATGAGGGGTTATGAGATCGCAGAGCAGGCCGGCCGGGCAGAATTTCCCAGGCCGCCCTCTGTTTCCAGGCTGAAATTGACCCTTTTTTCTTCCTTATCAGTTTGGCGCTTTCCTCCCTTATTCTGTATTCCAGACGGGAGAACATAAATACAAAATACGCCTGATCATTAATTTTCCTCTTTCGTCTGTATTTCTGTTTTTTTCGATGCCAGCCGCGCTGACCGCAGTCAAATTCCCCGGAGGAATATCGGCCGTCAATCTCATTGTACTGGGCTTCCAGCTCATCAAAAATATTCATGGCTGACTCACCAGATCCATAATCAGTGATGAGTCCATATTTCTTGCGGATCTCCTGTCCTTGGGCGTAAAGACTTCCCATTCAGATTTTTTCCCTTTTTCCCCGGTGCCTGCAATAATATAAGCTCCGGACTTGGTGAGGATATCAATCCTTCCGTCTCCGCCTGTCGTCCACAGGCCTATCGGCTCGAATGTGGCAATCATCACTTTGTCTTTGTAAATATCAAGAACCGGCAGTTCCTCGGCTTCCACATTGTATTTGTGCATCAGCCCCTCATACATGGTTGTGTGCCTTCTGCTGCATACGATATTTTCCCTGCCGGACAGAGTGTCCTCAACAAGCAGATACAGACTTTCGAGGCGGTCTTTCCAGTCCCTCACCTTTTTTTCAACATACGATCTGTCAATGTCATTCATGGCAGTTACCTCCTGTGTTTTGTAAAAGGCAATTGAAAATCGGATATTATCAGCAGATGGAAAATTCAGAGAATCCACTTCGGGGAGATTCCCACCTGATGATTATCCCTTTGTAGCTGCTGTTCCCTCATTTGTCAATGAAAAACAGTGTCATATATTATTCAAGGCCCGCCGTCCGGTCATGCAAAGAAGCCGAAAGTTGCCAATTGCGGGATGTCAGCGGTAAGGCCCGTAGGGTTGTCATGTTTGTAGCCAGTTGGACAGAACGAAATTTTTAGGCCCGCAGGGTCGTCA
>JAOZLU010000603.1 GCA_029934695.1 Desulfobacterales bacterium
ATCCAACATCCAACATCCAACATCCAACATCCAACATCCAACATCCAACATCAAATATTATACCATTCTTTGAATATCTTTCAATTTTTTATCAAGCCGTTTTGGGGAAACAGGAATGGGGGTTTTCAGTTCCTGTGCAAAAAGAGAGACTTTGAACTCTTCAATCAGCCAGAAATATTCTTCCATTGCAGTTCTTTTTCCTTCTGATACTGAAGGGGAAAGCCCTTTTAAAAGGTCTCTCAGGCTGTCGCTGTGGCATCTGACCTCCTCTGACCGAATCCGATCTTTTTCAAAATTCATAAGCCCCCGTTGCGCCCGGACAGTGATGGTTTTTATATATCTTTCAATATGAATGATCCTGTCCGTATCGTACAAATCCATGAATGTTTCCGGCACAAGCTGCTCAAGCTCCTCTCTCAGCGATTTGAAAAAATTTATGGCCATACAGTTTTTGCTGTTTGACTTTTCCAGATCATAAAGAGCTGTTCTGGATTCATTATAAGCTTTCATAACCCTGGCAACGCTGTCCAATTTTTCTTTCCCTTTTGTAAGGATCACAGCCTCAGCAGCTTCTTTATGGGAATAAAACATTTCTTTTGTTCTTATATTTTTGCAAAAAAGATCTTTCAGGATACTTTCATATAATCTTTTTTCAAAGCGTTTTGCTCCGCCAAAATATTCAGCCTGATGTTTCATTTCCCCGGACAGGCTCAGGCACTTTTTCAGAAATTTCAGGTCCTTTGAAAAATGTATGCCAAAAAGCGTCACAATCCCGTTCTTATGGGATGCCACAGCTTGTTTTCGCTGGCGAAAGAGGCGGAGGCTGACGCACTTGTCCCCAGGTTCCAATCCGGGACAGACCGTCCATTTTCCCCCTTTTTTTCCCTTGAGGGTCATCACATCTGGCAAATCATCAAAATCCCAGGAGGTTATGCCGGTTCTTTCCCATTCTTTTTTGGCAGATTCAAACGCGTCCGGATCAATCTTTCCAGAGATATTTCCGTCTAAGACAGCCCTGTCCCTGCCCGAGCGAATCTCCTTTCCCTTGGGGTCTGTGACAGATATACGCATTTTAAGATGATCCGGCAGAGAGTCCGACGGCCAGGCAGACGCAGGAATGTCAATACCAAAACGGTCATAAATAAAATTGCCCAGTGTTGTGATCAGCGCAGAATCCGGAAGTTTGAAGTTTGAAGTTTCGAGTTTCGAGTTTCGAGTTTCGAGTTTCGATTTCCCGATTTCCCGCATAATCGTATCAACGGTGTCTCCCACCGGAACAAGTTTTTTCCTGTAAGCTTTGGGAAGCCCTTTTATCAGGGCTGTCATCTTTTCACACATCAGCCCGGGCACCAGCCAGTCCAGCGATTCGGAAGGGACCGACGGAGCGAGGGTCGAAGGGACTTTTATGGTCACGCCATCATCATGTTTTCCAAGCTCAAAAGCATAGTCGCAGTCAAAGCTTTTGTTTCCGAGTTCAATACGGTCAGGATAAAGGGCCAGTTCTTTTTCATCAGGGGAATAACGGAAAAGGTCCGCCTTTTTCATCCTCAAAAAATTGTCCCCCTTTTTTCTGAGGCATGTCCGCAATGTTCTGGTATCGTAAATATGCTCAAGCCGTTCCCTATAAAACTGATATATATCCTCTTCGCTGATCAGGATATCCTTTTTTCTGAGCCTGTTTTCCATGTCCCTGATATCATCAGCAAGCTTCCTGTTATGCTTCATAAAGGGAAAGGGCTTTTTGACATCCCCTTCCACCAGCGCGCTGCGGATAAAAATGTCAGATGCTTCATCAGGATTGATTTTGCCATAAGAAACAGGCCGTTTGGGAATGATGACAAGCCCTAAGAGGCTGACCTGCTCAGAGGCAACCACTTCTTCCCTGTTCCTTTCCCAGTGGGGATGCATATAAGTGTATCTGCACTGGTCTTTTCCCAGCGCTTCCAGCCAGGTGACATCAATATTTGCGGTTGTCCTGGCAAAAACCCTTGAGGTTTCCACCATTTCAGCCGCCACAATCCATGCTCCCGCGTGGTTGAACAGACCTGATCCCGGAAAGATCATCACCTCTTTGTCTTTTGTTGCCTTAAAAATGTTTTTTTCCTTTTTCACAGCAATGTTGGAAAGAAATCCGCTTAAAACAGATTTGTGGATTCCGGCACGGATGGATTCCGGAACCGGGGCATAACAGGAATCGGATTTTTCAGATGGTTGCTTTTCATGAATATCTGATTTCCCGATTTCCGAATCCCTCAGTTCCCTGATGATCTGCGTATGAATATCCCGCCATTCCCGCATCCTCCTGTAAGAGAGAAAATGCACCTTGCAGAATTTTCTTATTTTACCGCCGCTGTTTGCCTTCTGCAACATATCATACGCGTTCCAGATATTGAGAAGGGTGATAAAATCGGATGATGTGTCCTTGAACACTGCCTGAGCCTGATCTGCCTGGGTCTGCTTTTCTGTGGGCCGTTCCCTGGGGTCCTGAATGCTCAGGGCAGAAGCAAGAACCGCCATCTCTCTGACGCATCCCTCGGTTTCAGCCTCAATGAGCATCCGGGACAACCTCGGATCAATGGGCATTCTTGCCATGATCCTGCCTTTTTCAGTAAGGGAAAAGCGGTTTTTGGCTTTTGACTCTTTTGTTTTTGCAACAATGGCACTTAGTTCAACCAGAAGGTCAAATCCGTCCTTTATATTTTTTGGGGCCGGACTGTCCACAAAGGGAAAATCTGAAATGTCGCCCAGATTCAGGGCGATCATTCTCAGGATGACCTCTGCGAGATTGGATCTGAGAATCTCTGGCGCGGTGAAAAGCGGCCGGGACTCAAAATCCGCTTCAGAATACAGACGGATGCAGATACCGTTTTCCACGCGTCCGCATCTGCCTTTCCGCTGATCCGCACTGCTTTTTGATATGGATGTCACTGGCAGGGCAGTGGTCCTTGAACGGGGCAGATATTGGGAAATACGCGCAAGCCCTGAGTCAACAACATATTTGATCCCCGGTATGGTGACAGATGTTTCCGCAACATTGGTGGAGACAATGATCTTTCTCCCGGGCCTGCGCGAAAAAACCTTGGACTGCTCCCCACCTGAAAGCCTTGCAAACAAAGGAAAAATTTCCACTTTCAGGTTTGCGTTTCCAAGTTTCAAGTTTCCAGCTTCCAGCATCTCACAAGTTTCACGGATATCCTGTTCCGTGGGCATGAAAACAAGGATGTCACCATGCCGGCTTTCCCTGAGCAGCTTGTACACAGCCTGTACTGCGGCTTCCATATAGCTCTGATCATCACTCTCTTCCACCGGGTCATACCTCACTTCAACCGGATACATGCGGCCTGATACCTTTATTATAGGTGCGTTGTTGAATGCCTTTGAAAATTTTTCCGTGTCAATGGTCGCAGAGGTGATAATCAGTTTAAGGTCTTTTCTTTTATTTAAAAGGGTCTTTAAGATTCCCAATACAAAATCAATGTTCAGGCTTCTTTCATGGGCTTCATCCACGATAATGGTGTCGTATTCGTTCAGATACGGGTCATGCCGGGTTTCAGCAAGCAGGATGCCGTCTGTCATAATCTTTATGTATGCGTCCTGGGTGCCCTGATCCTGGAAACGTATTTTGTAGCCCACGGATTTGCCGAGTTCTTCTCCGAATTCTTCTGCAATACGATGGGCAACTGTGGTTGCCGCAATCCTTCTGGGCTGGGTGCAGCCGATTTTTCCTTCAATGCCCCTTCCCGCGGCAAGGCAGAATTTGGGAATCTGGGTGGTTTTCCCGGAACCGGTCTCACCAGATATGATGACCACCCTGTTTTCTGAAATGGCGCGGATGATATCTTCCTTTTTGGCTGAAATGGGAAGGCTTTCATTATAAATAATTTCAGGCAGATTCTCTTTGCGCCGGATTTTCTTTTTCACCGAAGCCTGAACCTGTTTTTCAAGATGAAAAAGTTTTTTTTCTATCTTCCCACGGAGTGAATCATTGGATCGGGGGACAGATTTCCTGATTCGGATGATTTCACGTTTCAGGGCATACCTGTCCGCGCCCAGAGCCTTTGGCAAACCATATTCTATTTTTTTTATGATATTAATTTGTTGTGACAATATTTCATCCTAACTTATAATCGTAAGGTGGGTGAAGCGAAGCGCAACCCACCAT
>JAOZLU010000094.1 GCA_029934695.1 Desulfobacterales bacterium
TCTCAACAAATAAATCCCAAATCTCAACAACAAATAAATCCCAAATCTCAAGCACTAAATAAATCCCAAATCTCAAGCACCAAATCTCAGATAAATCCCAAATAACAATATCCAAATTTCAAATAAATTCCAAACACCAAATCTCCCTTGATTTTCAATTGAATCTTATGTATTTATAATCTATTTTATTTATTTTTCAAGTAAAATTTTTTAGAAGGTTCAAATTGCGAATTGCGCGATTGCAAAAATGCAGATGGGCGGACGGGTTTGCAACCCGTCCGGTGAGAAACCTCGTCCGGCGAGCAAAACTGTGCGGTTTCAAAAAAGCAGGGTGAACCATGTCTGCAAAAAAAAATGGTGGCTTCGCTTCACCCACTCTGCAACAATCTGTGAGTGAAGGAGGCGGATATTGAGGGATTCGGAATTTCTGTTGGGAAAAAAAGGATTTGGCAAATATTTGGTTGCATGCAATCTTCTGAATGAAATGGGATTTGAAGAATGGCTTTTTTATCCCGGAATGTTATTTGATTCTCTGGAAAAATGGTGGGAGAAGCGCGGACAGCGTCCTGCTCCCCATGAGGGAACAGATTTCTGTTTATACAAAAATAAAGCAGGAAAGGAATGCAGGCTGGATGAAACAATCAGGATTCCGGTGATGTATGATGGAAAGATTGTCAAGATTGGCAAGGACTTTCTGGGGAAATCTGTATATGTGAGCCATGACATCCGCAATGGTTATGGAAAGCAACTTTACAGCATTTATGGTCACACAGAACCATACAGCACTATATATAAAGGATGTGTGCTGAAAGAAGGGGACACCTTTGCGACGATCTCAGACTCAAAAAAGAAAAAAGTTGATATTTTATCACACTTGCATATCACAATGGCATGGATACCTGAATCATACCCTTATGAAAGGCTCAACTGGACAGCCATTGGTGAGCGAGCAGGGGATATTACGCTTCTGAATCCCATGGGAATCATTGGCTGGAAATACAGTGTCAAGGAAAATATTGACTAAACCATGATTGTTGGGATATTGATTCCTTAAAATCTGAAACGTAAACCTGAAACCCCGGATGAGGGTAGGAATTAAAAGGAGAATTCATTGTCTGATATACTTGGAGAAATGCGGCGTACCCACCATTGCTGTGAGCTTGGCGCGGGTGATGCCGAAAAGGAAGTGGTACTCATGGGATGGGTACAGCGTCGGAGGGATCACGGCGGGGTCATTTTTGTGGATTTGAGGGATCGGGAAGGGCTTACCCAGATTGTTTTTGATCCCAAAGTGGATGAAAAGACACATGAAAGAGCTTCTGCCATCCGAAGTGAATACGTCCTCGCTGTACAGGGGAAGGTGGAAAAAAGGCTGGAGGGAATGGCCAATCCCAGATTAAAGACCGGCGAAATAGAGATATTTGTAACAGAACTTAAAATTTTAAACACAGCAGCAACGCCTCCGTTTTTAATTGAAGATGACGCGGATGTGTCGGAAAATATCCGCCTGAAATACCGCCATCTGGATCTTCGGCGTCCCTGCCTTCAGAAGCATATAATTTTAAGGCACAGGGCGGCCGCGACCGTGCGTCAGTATTTTAACGATCTGGGATTTCTGGATATTGAGACACCGGTGCTGACGCGCAGCACCCCCGAAGGAGCCAGGGATTACCTGGTACCCAGCAGAGTCAGTCCGGGAGAGTTTTTTGCGTTGCCCCAGTCCCCCCAGATATTCAAGCAGCTATTCATGATATCCGGGTTTGACCGGTATTATCAGATTGTCCGATGCTTCAGAGATGAGGACCTCCGCGCGGACCGTCAGCCGGAATTTACGCAAATTGATATTGAAATGTCCTTTGCAGGTGAAGAAGATATCATGGCAATTGCCGAAGGGATGATGAAAGCTCTTTTCAATGACATTTTGAAAACAGAAGTTCAGCCGCCCTTTCCGCGCATGACTTATGACGAGGCCATTGACCGATACGGCCTTGACAGACCTGATGTCCGCTTTGGCATGGAATTGAAAGACATTTCAGATATTGTAAAAGATGCCGGCTTCAAAGTCTTTGCAGATGTTGTAAAAAAAGGGGGAATCGTCAAAGCCCTGAATGCAAAGGGCTGCATCGGTCTTTCCCGAAAGGAGATTGATGACCTGACAGCTTATGTGGCAATTTACAGGGCAAAAGGTCTGGCCTGGATAAAAGTCAAAGATGATGCGTGGCAGTCTCCTATTGCAAAATTTTTCAGTGACGAGGAAAAAGAGGCACTTGCCCAACGCATTGAAATGGAACCGGGTGACCTTGTGTTTTTTGTGGCGGATCAGCCCAAGATTACCAATGAAGCCCTCGGACATCTCCGGAATCATCTTGGTAAGAAGCTGGGTCTGATTGGTGAAAATGAATTCAGATTTGTATGGGTCACCCATTTCCCGATGTTTGAATATGATGAAGAGGCAAAACGGCATCAGGCCCTGCATCATCCCTTTACAGCACCTTTAGAGGAAGACTGCGGACGGATCAAGGATGATCCCCTGTCAGTGAAATCAAGAGCTTATGATCTTGTTCTGAACGGCTCCGAGATCGGCGGCGGCAGCATCCGTATCCATCAGAAGGAATTGCAGGAAAAAATTTTTGATGCTCTGGGCATGGATCGGCCGGAATACGAGGAAAAATTCGGCTTCCTGCTTTCAGCACTGGATTCCGGTGCGCCGCCCCACGGCGGCATAGCCTTTGGCTTTGACAGACTGATGACAATCCTCTGCGGACAGCCGTCCATCCGAGATGTGATTGCATTTCCCAAAACACAGAAAGCATCATGCCTTCTGACCAATGCACCATCTCAAGCTGCCAAAGCACAATTAGATGAGCTTTTTCTGAAAGTCAGAAAAATCAAGGCTGAGGATGCTTGATATCGGCGAGGGGTGCGAAAAATATTTTTCGCACTCCTGAGGGAGAAAAGAAATGAATTTCAGAGAGTTATTGATAAATATTGCTGAGAATAATTATCTGAATTTGTTTGTCGGAATCTTTTTGTGTTATTGTGGACTCAATGAAGCGTGGGGAGCGTTGCATGAAGATATTCGAAGCCTGAATTTCGGGGCGCATCATGGCATAATCGTCATTGGCCTGATAAACACATTTAAAAGTTTGTCACATATCATAAAAGGAACCAAAACTTGATGTTTGATGCTGGATGATTGGCTGTCGGCATTCCGTCATGCCGCACAAAGAAAAGGCGCAAATTCCGCCAGTTTTTGAGTTTGTGTTTAAACATCAAACATCCAGCATCAAAATGGATATAAAACCGAAAACTATCAAAATTTATCGTGGCAATGAAAAAGAGCCTTTTGCGGAATGGGTCAGTTCATTGGCGGTAAAAGAGCGGACAAGGATTTTTACGAAACTGGACAGAGTTGAAACCGGCAATCTGGGAGATCACAAATCGGTCGGAAATGGGGTTTGGGAATTCAAATTTCATTTCGGCCCGGGATACAGAATTTATTATGGCGAAATTGACAATACTATTATTTTGCTCCTTTGCGGCGGAGATAAGTCTTCGCAGAAAAAGGATGTGAAAAAGGCAAAAGCATATTGGAAAGACTGGCTGAAGAGGAGAGAAGCATGAGAGATTACAGAGATTTTGTAACAGAAAAAATGCATGACCCGGACGAAGCAGCCGAATATCTCAGATGTTCTTTTGACGAATACTTTAAAGATGGAAATACAAAGGCATTCCTGACCGCAATCCGAACAGTGGCGGAAGCTCAGGGTGATATGGCGAAACTTTCAAGGCAGGCGGAACTGGACAGACAGATGCTTTACAGAACGCTTTCAAAAAAAGGAAATCCGAAAATAAACACGCTTGGGTCAATACTTAATTCACTCGGTTTCAGGCTTTCCATAGAACCGCTTTCGGCAAACAACCGTGCCGAACATTTTTGAATGAAACTGCTGCTTAACCGTTCCAGTTCCCGCACTCCAGCTTAATTGTGTACACAGCGTGTACAGATACTCATTTTTTCTGTAAGTTTCAAAAAATTGCTTCATCCGCCAGCATCAAACATCAAATATCCAGCATCAAGCAAGAACCTCCCGGACAGCGTTGGCTATCTTACTTATGACAAACGGCTTCATAAGGAATTTTCTGATCCCCATTTCCTTCGCTTTTTCTTCGTTTATACGTTCGCTGTAACCTGTGCAAAGAATAATCGGGATATCCGGCCGGATACGCATGAGTTCCGCAGCCAGTTCTTCGCCTGTCATGTTCGGCATGGTCTGATCCGTGATGACAATGTCGAATTTGTCAGGCTCCGTGCGGAACAGTTCCAGTGCTCTGACGCTGTCTGTCTCCGCGACCACTTCATAGCCGAGATGCTCCAGCATATCTCTGAATACTTCCTGCAAATGCTGCTCATCATCAACAAAAAGGATACGTTCATGGCCCTTGACAAGCGTTTCGGTCATCTCAGATTCTTCTTTCTTTTCCGGAGCACTGATTCGCGGAAGATATACATGAAATACAGTTCCCTTTCCCGGTTCGCTTCTGACATGCACTGCCCCGCCGTGGCTCCTGACAATTCCGTGAACCACCGCAAGCCCCATGCCCGTGCCCTCACCCGGATTTTTGGTTGTATAAAAAGGCTCAAATATCCGGTCCATGACCTCCGGACTCATGCCATGACCCGTATCACACACAGAAAGCCTCAGATAGGGACCCGGTTTCAGGTCCGGAAGCCGGATCGCATAATCTGCGTCAATATCCTTATGCTCCAAGACTACTTCCAACATCCCTCCCTTCTCCCGCATGGCCCCGGCTGCATTGGCACAAAGATTCATCAGAACCTGATGCATCTGGGTGGGGTCGGCCAATACGATTCCCGGCTTGCTTCTGATCTTCTGCCGAATTTCAATTGTTGCAGGTATTGAGGCTCTGAGCAGGTTGAGGGATTCTTTGACAATAAGACTGATCTGCAACGGTTTCTTTTCATGTTCGCTCTGACGGCAGAAGGTCAGCACCTGCATGACCAGGTCTTTTGCACGGTTTGCAGCGGAGAGGATATTGTCCAGCTTGGACAGGATCGGATTTTCTTCCGAAATATCCATCTTCGCGAGTTGCACATTGCCAAAGATGGCGGTGAGAATATTGTTGAAATCATGAGATATTCCCGTTGCCAATGTCCCGATAGCCTCCATTTTCTGAGCCTGACGCAGTTGCCTTTCCATCTGAAGCTCGTGGGTCACGTCGCGGTTGACCGACACAAAATTGATGATTGAGCCTGATGTGTCCCGGATAGGGGAAATTGTCGTTTCAAACTCGCAAATCTCGCCGTCCTTCTTCCTGTTGATGACTCTGCCGGCCCACACCCGTCCCTCGGTGATGACATTCCACATCTCCCTGAAGAATGCTTCCTTGTGTTTGTCGCTTTTGAACATTTTGAAATTACGCCCGGTTATTTCTTCACGGGCATAACCGAAGGTCTGTTCAAAAGCCGGATTGACATACTCTATATTTCCTTTCCTGTCCGTTATGATAATGCTCTCCGCTCCCTGTTCAACAGCCGTTGCAAGACGCATCCGCTCTTCTTCGTCCAGCTTTCGGTCGGTCAGGTCATACAGGGCAGTCAGCCGGCAAGGTTCATTGTTGAATGTCAGCGGCTGAACAAACAAAGCCGCCCAGAACGGTGTGCCGTCCGCTCTTTTGCCTTCCATTTCGTAATTGCTCACACATCCCTGGACAGCCAGCATATCCAGCAGCAACTGCCCTTCACCCGGATTATAAAAATCTGTGACTTTGCACTCCGGCAGGAATCCGAACAGGGAACCCGCAGGACTGTTGGCATACACAATGGCAGAGTCAGATACGCGGCTGACGGTAATCGGCACAGGTATGGTCTCGCTGATCAGCCGAAATCGTTTTTCACTCTCCCGTAAAGCGGATTCGACTTTGTTGAGAAGGTCTTCCTCCAAATAATCCGAGTGTTCGATGTTCGTTTCCATCAGCAGCTCAAGGTCGGCCTTTTCGCGTTTCAGGTCGGCAAGTTCCTCCCTAAGTCCGACAATCTCGGAGAGTAAAGCTCTTTGTGACGGTTCTGTTCTTGGCATCAGTTCAACTCCGATGTCATTTCTGACATTACCAAACGTACATTTCCGGTATTTTATTTTTTGGGAAATTCCTTACGACATTCAAACCACTGAATGGCAACAATGGCAAGAAAGACAAGTGCCCCCGCAATGCTCACCCAATAAATCGGCCAGAACATGGCAAAGGATGCCCCCCATATAGCAATAAGCTCAGACAAATTCAAGCGTCTTAACAAATATCGTTCCATTGCGCTTGTAAAAGCAATCAGGCCGAGTGTGGTCAGGAGCATTGTCAGAACGACTTCACCTGCCGGGCCGTTGCCAAGAAGGGGACGGTATGCCATGACAATGGGAATGATATAAAGCCCTTTTGCAATTTTCCAGGATGAAAAACCGGTACGCATGGGAGATGCCCCGGCAATGCCCGCGCCGGCAAAAGAGGCAAGGGACACGGGCGGAGTGACATTGGCATCCTGACTGTACCAGAACACGATCATGTGTGCCACAATAATCGGCAGGCCAAGTTCCATTAACGCGGGGCCGGCCAGTATGACCAGAACAATGTATGAAGCAGTCACGGGAAGGCCCATGCCCAGAACCAGCGAGGCCAGTCCGATCAGCATGATGGCAAGAAAGGGACTCCCAGCGGACAGTGACACCACCAAGCTGGAAAATTTCAGCCCCAGTCCGGTAAGGCTCACGCATCCCACAATGATTCCCGCACACCCGCAGGCAACAGAGACCATCACCGCATTTTTTGCCCCTGCTTCAAGAGCTGAAAAGATGTCTCTGATGCTGAGACGTGTTGCCTTGCGGAGCATGGACGCTGCAACGGTGGATACAACGGCAATGAAGCCTGCCATCATAGGACTGTAATTTTTGAACAGGACGAAAATTAATATGATGACCGGGATCAGAAAATGAATCCCGCTTTTCAGGGTCGGCCCGATTTTGGGAAGTTTTTCTTTGGGAATCGGTTCAAATCCTTCCTTTTTTGCTTCAAAGTGGACAAAAAAGAGTACGGTCATATAATAGAGAAACGCGGGGAAAATGGCGATCTTGATAATGTGCAGATACGAGGTGTTGGTAAATTCTGCCATCAGAAAGGCTCCTGCCCCCATGATGGGCGGCATGAGCTGTCCGCCTGTGGATGCGGCCGCCTCAATGGCCCCGGCCACATGGGGTTTGTAACCGACTTTTTTCATCATGGGGATGGTAAATGAGCCGGTTGTGACAACATTTGCCACAGCCGATCCGGAAACCGATCCCATGAAGCCGCTTGCAATCACAGAGGTTTTTGCGGGGCCACCCGTCATGCGCCCTGTCAGGCCGTAGGCAAGATCAATAAAAAAATCACCGCCGCCGGTACGTTCCAGAAACGAACCGAACAGGATAAAAACGAATACAAACGTGGCTGCCACGCCAGTCGGCAGTCCCCATATTCCCTCGGTTGTCAGATAAAGTGTGGTGACAATGCGTTCCACGCTGTATCCCTTGTGAGCCAGCAGATCCGGCATATATGGCCCCAAGTAGGCATAAAGCAGGAAGACAACGGCAATCATGGACATGAAAAGCCCGATGACCCGGCGGGTGGCCTCCATCAGCAGGACAAGGGCAATGACGCCCATGACCACATCCGTCTGTATCCAGTCTCCCTGCCTTTCGATGATTTCATCAAATTCTGTCCAGATATATGCCCCGATGGCAAAGGCAAGGAGTATCAGCACCCAGTCAATGACCATGTAAATATCCGTCCGGTCAGGCGATGCCCTTTTTACCGGCGGGATGATGGCAAAGGCGAGGACCATGATGAGCACGAGATGGACCGAACGCTGGAATATGGCTGTCAGCGGCGAGATGCCCGCGGTATAAAGCTGGAAAAGGGAAAGCCCCACTGCGACAATCGTAATGAAAAGAGCGGTAAATCCAACGTGTTGACGTTTAAACGCCTTTGTTTCTTTTTTCTTTGAATCTGCATTATTATTCATAAAATTCCTCTTTGGCCTTTTGCAAGCTCAGGGCTGTTTTCTCCGCGGCTACCTCTTGCATTAAGGGCGCGTCCAAGTCCCTGAAGCCTTTGCCCCTGAGGTTGCCTAAGGGTCCACTATCAGGACCTCAACACGATGTCCGGCTGCAATTTCAGAAAGATGAATCTCCTGGTCCCTGAAAAGGATGGTGTGATCCACACCTTTTGAACCGACTCTGAGGACAAAACTGCCGAGTTTGTAATTTATTTCCTTTATTCTTGTCCTTATGCCGTCTTGGAAAAGTTTTCCATGTCCCTGCCAATGTCCCATGCCCGCGCCGAACATACGGAAATAGGTTTCTTCCAGTACAAGGCCGTCCCCCTTTGTCACACGAAAGACTTCAAATACCGGGGACTGGTCCACGGAATGGATATAGCGGATGGTGAATGTTTCTCCATAATCAATTGAAATTTCAACTATTTTTTTTTGGGAGGAGTGATCACGGATGACGAGTTGGGGGAAATTTTCGGCCCACGATGCGGTATGCACAACAAAAGTTATGCCGCACAGGATGAATATTGTGAAAATTTTTTTCATGGATATGAATAAACTGAAGTGCCTGTCCATTTATTCCGCCGTAACCTTAAGTTTTTGTATCAAATTACTGTGTACAGTCATGGAAGAGAAACCCGGCTTTTTCACCGAATGAAGCTCACAGATTCTGAGTTATCGGCGTGCTTTGTGCCCCATATGCATCAGGCTGAGACTGCCGGACGAGGTTTGCAGCCCCGTCCGAAACCTTTGCTTTCGTGGATATGCAAAACATTGCGGATGGGGTTGCAAACCCCGTCCGGCACAGAAACCCCCGTCCGGCAGGCGTGATGACATGCTGAAATTGCAACCTCCACATCCATTATAATCAGAACTTTAATTGAATCTGATAGCATGACAGGATGTGAATTTCAATGCTTTTCTGAAAAAAAGCTGGTATCTGCCTTCTTTATATGATATCTGAATTGTTCTGTAGTAAGGTGTAAACTGGCAAATGAAGGACGCTCAAATAGAAATTTGATTTTGATTTTCCTAATCTTACGGAGGAAATATGCAAGAACTTGAAAATCTTATTGGCCGGACAATCATCCGTGTCAATATTAATCTGAGAGAATTTGACTTTGATGTGGGACCTTATATCCGAGAGACTGTCCCTGTGGACAATCTGATCAAATTCTATGCTTTTTACGGCATCACATCCCATCACCCGATTCATTTCCACTTCCGCCATTCCAGTATGGGGGGAAGCTATTTTCTGGGTAAATGCATGGTTGAGAATTCTGTCCTTTATAAAAGCGATATCAGGGGAGATGAACTTAAAGAAAAAGGGGATGTGCTTCATTATCAGGGAATTGACGTTACCCTGAACAGGGACCAGGAAATCAGAATTCGGGACAGTTTTCTTGTCAAAACGCTTGTCCACTGCTATCCCCATGATCCGGAAAATCTGGATTTGTTTCTGATCAAACGCTCAATGTCAAGCCCTTATGCGAATATTCACGGCTCACCGTTGAACGGATGTTTTCTGGGTCCTTTCAGCACAGTTGATCTCTCAACCCTTCACGACTGTATTATCGGGACGTATGCTTATGTTCAGATAGGTGAATTGGCTCATAAGCAGATAGAACCCGGGCAGATATGGATCAAAAACGGCGACGTGTTTGATTTCAGTTTCCGTTTCCCAAAGGAAGTGCTTGACAATTATATTTCTTTTGAACCCGATAAGGGGGTTCAGGGTATCCTGATGGATTTTGTGGAAGAACGGGAAACAGATTTTCAAAGAATATTTGAAACTGTTCATATTGAACCTGTGTCCATCCCTGTGGGGGCCTTACTGAGCCGTTATGCTGTGCTGAAGCCTAAAAGCAGGATCGGCGAAAATGTCCTTGTCGCACAAAGGGCATACCTGAAAAACGCCTGGATGGGAAAAGGTGCCAATGCCCAGGAAAACTGTTACGTCATTCATTCCCGTCTTGAAGGGTTCAATGTGATGGCCCATGGTGCAAAAGTCATTCATACAAGGCTTGGGAAAAAAACTTTTGTGGGGTTCAACGCGTTTCTCCGTGGAAAACCGGAGGCTCCTCTGATTATCGGGGAGGGAAGTATCATCATGCCTCACACCATTATTGATCTTGACGAACCGCTTGATATTCCTCCGGCCCATCTTGTCTGGGGTTATGTCAGAAACCAGAATGATCTTAAAAAACACTCTGTTTCTTTTGAAAAGCTCTCTGAGGTCGAGGGCGAATTTGCCCTCGGAGACATGCGCTTCCGGGGCAATGGCTCCCAGTTCGTACAGGTGTTTCAGAATCGTATTGAAAGTATTCTGACGGACAACGGCGCTTATTTTGACGGCGAGGAAAAGAGAGGTCATGCCCAAAAAGGACAGAATATTGCCTTCAATATCATACAGCCCTATACCAGGGGAGGATTAAAGGGGATTTATCCCACCATAGAGATTAACCCGTGATGAGAAGTTGGAAGTGAGGTGAGGAAACCCGGCTTTTTACGGCAGGCGGAGAACTGGCCTGTTCGCGAAAAAAGCCGGGTTTCTTTTCCATGCTGTGGCATGTTTATTGGACAATCCCTTGCTTATCTGGGAAATGCCGCGGCATTTCCCCCGTCCACAGGGAGCGCGGCTCCGGTCGTCGGTGTCAGATCACTGGCAAAGAAAACAACGGCATTTCCCACATGTTCCGCCAGTACGCGCTGTTTCAGAAGACTCCTCTGACAATAGTAATCCTGCAAACCTTCCGGATCAAGTCCGCGGGATTTCATCCGGTCAGGTCCGACAAGTTCCCACAGGCCGGAACATACTTTTTCATCCCCGAATATTGCATCCGGATTGATCATATTGACCCGGACACCCAGTTCTGCCAGTTCCAAGGCAGCGATTTTTGAAATCTGATGTGCGCCTGCCTTTGAAGCACTGTATGCCCCGAAAGCCGCGCCCGGAGCGAAAACATTTTTTGAACTGATCACTACAATATTTCCCCCTGTTCCCTGTCTTCTGAAAATGGGGATTGCAGCCTTGATGACGGTAAAGGTTCCCTTGAGATTGACAGCAATAACCTGATCAAGTTTTTCAGGTTCCAGTTCCTCGATCCTTGAAACGTGGGCGATACCGGCATTTGGCACAACAATGTCAACGCCTCCGAATTCTCGACTGATCTCCTCAAAGCCCTTTTCCACCGAGTTATAATCCGTCACATCAAAAACAATGTGCTCCACTCCGTCATATTTCTCTGACAGAAGGGCGTGAGCCTTATGCAAACGGGATTCGTCAATATCGGACAGCACCACAGCAGCACCCGCAGTCAGCAATCTGTCCGCTATGCCAAAGCCTATCGCGCCGCCGCCGCCTGTGATGACGGCCACCTGCCCCCGGAGCGGCAGAGAAGAAAAACTTTCCAATTTCCTCTGCTGAAGGCTCCAGCATTCCATATCAAAGACGTGCGAATCGGAAATGGGAATATATTCCCCCAACGCGTAAGCACTGAGTTTGGTGCGGATGGTATGTTCGCCGATATCAGCAGCAATACGCGCCGCCTTTCGGGTGACTCCGAGGGCGATGAGTCCGATGCCGGCAACAAGGAAGAGCAGGGGGTAAAAGCCCGGGTCTTTTGGATCGCTTTCTTTACTGGAGGCCTGTTGGAAGTAGCGATGATAATTCTCTTTAAAAGCATCCGTGGCCTGGTTCACGACCATTTTCAGGCTGTCGTCATCTTCCGGGACAGATTCGATATACACCATTGCATTTTTCGTGCGAATCGCATGGTCAGGGGTAAGCACACCGGAGCGGCATATAGCAGGAGCTTCTTGGGAAAGAGAGGCTTTCACGAGATCAGGGGCGGTTCGGGTGTCAACATGGAATCGCCGCAGTTTTCCATCGGGAAGCGGATGAGTACACACCCCGCGGATCACCTGAACGCACCGGGTCAGGGCGGTGTCGAAGTTTATGAGCGGTGTCAGATCCTCACGGGGTGTCATTAACGGCTTATTCCTTATGTTGTCCTTTATATACGCCTCTGCCCTGCTCACATAATCAATCATCTTCTGATAGGATGTTCTGGCATCCTGGGCAAAGGTGAATATCCCGTGATTCAGGATAACGATGGCCTCAATGTCGGGGTTGCTTTCATGGGTGCTGATCACTGCTTTTGCCAGGGGAAGGCCGGACATGATATAAGGCAGTACGGCAACTTTCACTCCCAGTGCTTCTCTCACAATATCTCCGCCATGTTTCTGATGGGTGAGAACAAGGATGCTGTCAGCATGGGTGTGATCCACATATTTATGCGGAAGGAACGCATGGAGGAGGGCTTCAACGGACGGGGAAGGAGATTCGGCGGATATTCTGTGGATATTCAGCTGATTGTCCATTTCCTCGCCTGAGAGAGATTCGAGACTGCGAAGCTTTTGAAGCGGATGCAGATTCAGCCCTGTAAATCCCTCCGGCTCAATGGTTGACATATCCCATCCGCTGCCTTTGACAAAAACGACATCATTTTTTTCGCCCACAATGTTTTCAACACTTAGTTTCACGGAGGTGTTTCCGCCTCCGTGAAGAACCAGACTGCTGTTGCTTCCAATGAGACGGGACGTATATACACGCAGGGCAAGTTCCTTTGGACAGGCAGCATATTCTGCAACAAAGTTCAGGCACTCCTCTTCTTTAAAAAGATTCTTCATATCAGTTTTCATGTTTCATGTTTCAGATTTCAGGTTTTACCATTAGGCAGACTCAGGGGTCGAAGGGCCGCAGAGAAAACAACAGCTCTGAGTCCGGTCCCTGCTGAAGGGTCACACAGCAGCTTCCCTGTTTGCCAGTTTCAGCATCTTTTCAAAATCCTCAATTTTCCTGCATCTCGCAGCCTGTCTCACCAGTCCTTTCAGTATGTCAAGGCGGGAGATGGACATCACCTGGTCGGCAATGTAACCGGGAACAATGCCGGCTGATTCCTCAAGAAATTTCAGGACCATCTCACGGGCGATTTCCTTTTTCCCTGTTTCCTCAGCATCTTTCCATTTCTCTTTCAATTCTTCCTTAACTTCTTTCGTTATCATTTCATATGCATATTCAAAAATTTCCAACATTTTTATCTCCTCCCACAATTTTTGAAAGGCTGACCTGTCTATCTCCTTGTTTGCCATGATCAGCGTGGCGGCCACAAGCAGTGGCGACATTCTGCCCTGCTTATACAGATCAATTTCAAATCGCAGCACTTTCCTGACAAACCGAGTCTTATCATCTCCACCATACAGGGGAAGAAACACAAGCTCTGTCAGGACGAATGAGTCCCCCCTGTCCAAGGCTTCCCGGATTTCCTCGAAACGTCCCGGACCGTCCCGCTCTGTCAGATCAACGATCACAGGAGCATATTTTCCGGTCGGTGTCCGTATCTCCTTTCTGCCGGTATATGGCTTGCCGGAGGTCAGAAGAATGTCCGTGATGTCGTCCCTCCATTCCCTTGCCGCTGAAAAATGCTGGGCGGCAAACCGGTAAAGATCACTCTCGGTCATGTCGCGCTGCTCTTCAAGATGATATCCTTTTCCGGCAACATCTTCAAATATCACATCCACAATGCCGGTGCTGACCGAAATCTCAACAGGCTTGTAGGAACAGACTCTCCTGATTTTATCGGTTTTGATTCCCAGTATGTCAAGCGTCTGTCCGCGGAACGTCTCCGACAGCCAGTTGAGAACAAGGTCGTAGTTCTGAAAATATTCCATGCCGTCCTTGGGAATCTGTCTGAATATCAGATCTCCGTTTTCAAAAAACATTTTTTCCCATCGTCTGAGAATATCAGTCCGAATCCCGTATTCCTCACAGATTGCTGATGCCGGCATATTATCAACAAAGCGCCGCTTCAGTATTTCGGCTTTCTCTTTCGGCGAATAGCTTATGGGCATTTGTCACTCCTTAAAATCTTGTCTTTCTGCATCTCGACCATTTTCTCCGGTGACGATCTGTTCGGGTGTCAGAATCCGGAGACTGACCGGATCATCATCAATAATCAGGATGTTCCGGCCCAGCGTCTCCTTCAGGTTATGGCAAATTCGGCGGACGGGATTGCAAATCCCGTCCAGCTCGGTGGCAACTGATCATGGGGTCATTGATTACTGGTTATCTTTTTCGTCATTAAAAATGCCTTGGGCATCCTTAACCGATGCGTTCTCGTGTATAATAGCACGCAACGACTTCATCATGGGGACAGGATACGCATGCTGCCAGATGTTTCTGCCGAGATTCACGCCAATTGCGCCTTTCTGCATCCCGTCATGGACAAACTCAAAAACTTCCGTTTCTGTCTCACATCTTGGTCCGCCTGCCATAACGACGGGTACGGGGCATCCGTTGGTTACTTTGTCAAAATCTTCGCACCAGTAAGTTTTGACCACTTTGGATCCGAATTCAGCTGCTATGCGGCAGCACAGCGACAGGTATCTTGCGTCTCTTTTTTCCAGTTCCTTGCCCACGGCCGTGACAGCCATGACAGGGATGCCGTTGTTTTCACATTCATCCACAAGTTTTCCCAAATTCACAAGGGAATCATATTCATAATCACTTCCCACAAAGATTGACATGCCCACAGCCGCAACATTGAGCCGGATGGCCTCCTGAACTGATGTTGTGAGTGCTTCATGGGAAAGGTCCTTCCCGATGATGCTGGTGCCGCCTGACATCCTCAGAATGAGGGGCGGGCTGTTTTTCGGATCAACACAGGCGCGCAGAACTCCCCGGGTGACAAAAAGCCCGTCAGCATAAGGAATCAGAGGGCGGATGGTTTCCTCCGGTTTTTCGAGTTTTCTTGTAGGTCCCTGAAAGTACCCATGGTCAATAGGCAGAAACATGCAGTGACCGTCCGATTTGATCAGTCGTGCCAAACGATTTTCCATTCCCCAATCCATATAAATAAATCCTCCTTATTAATAGTTGTCGTTTTCTTAACTTGATAGTGAAAAGTTGCAGTCAGCAGATCGAAAACGCTCCGGATGGCTCCCGGGGGATTGTCAAATTCGCCGGAAATCCCCATGCAAAGTGTGGGAACGAGAAGCGAGGGGGACTGGCTGGTCAGGATAAAGTGTCAAGCTTCCTTTCCAATTCTGCAAGCTTCTTCTTGATCTCAGGAAGTCTCGGTATGATCCGCTGCACTCTGAGCCATAACTGGTGAGGCATCTCCGGTGTGCCGGATACAACTTCTCCGTCAGGCACAGACTTGGCAACCCCGGCCTGGGGGCCGACAGTGACATCATTTCCAATGGTAAGATGTCCTGCCACTCCGACCTGTCCTGCAAATGTGGCGTTTCTCCCGATGGTCACACTTCCGGAAATTCCGACCTGGGCCACAAGCACGGTATTCTCACCCACTGTCACATTATGAGCAATATGAACGAGGTTGTCGGTCTTCACGCCGCTTTTTATCCAGGTTTTACCGAAAGTGGCCCTGTCAATGGTGTTTCCTGCGCCGATCTCCACGTCATCATCAATCTGCACAATGCCAGTGTGGGGAATCTTGCGGTATTTTTTTCCGTCAGGGGCAAAACCGAATCCGTCACTTCCGATGACAGTGCCGGAATGAATTGTCACTCTGGAGCCGATCCTGCATCGGTCAAGAATCGTCACATTCGGATAAATCCGGACATCACTTCCAATCACTACGTTATCCCCGATAACAGAATTGGGGCAGAGCGTCACACGGTCCCCGATATTGACATCATTTCCAATCGCAACAAAATGTCCGACTGATATATCTTCACCGGATTCAAACCCTTTTCCGATACAGGCGTTCGGACTGATGCCTTGTTTCGGCGTTGAAGACGGACAAAAAAATTCCAAAACTTTGACAAAGGCAACTTGCGGATTTTCCACGAGCAAATAGTTCATTGTCCGCTGTCCCGCGTCCGTTCCAACAGATAATGGGTCATCACTGACAGCCGGCCAATTTAGCGGAACAATCACAGCCCCTGCCCCGGTTTCACATACCCTTTTTAAAAACTTTGCGCCGCCAGCGTAGGTTATATCATCAGAGGTTGCTTTTTCAAAAGGAGCTGCGCCGCAAATCGTCTTGTCACAGTCGCCTTTAACCTCGCCGCCCACTTTTTCAGCGATCTTTGCAAGTGATATTTTCATGGATGTTTGATGTTTGATGTTTGATGTTTGATGTTTGATGTTTGATGTTTGAT